>DASZHC010000228.1:0-13890 GCA_035938215.1 Chthoniobacterales bacterium | reverse complement strand
AAATTCTTGGCGACCAGTTGCATCAGAACGGTGTTGTCGCCTTCGAAGGTCGTATAAACATCGGTATCAGCCTTAAGCGCAGCAAGCCGGTTGACTGCCAGATACCCTTCACCGCCGCAGGTTTCGCGGCACGTTTGAATGACCTGCGTCGCATTCCAGGTGGTAAATGCCTTGAGACCCGCAGCCAAGGTTTCGAGCGGCCGCGAATCTTCAGCACGGATCTTTTCGCTTTGCTCGACCAGATGTTTCAAAGCGAAATCCAGTGCAAAAACATTTGCTAACAACGGGAAGAGCCGCCGCTGATGAGCCGGATAATCCAACAGCAAAGTTTCCTGACTGGACCGTGCCGGGCCGAATTGGCGGCGACGAGCTCCGTAACGGATCGAAATTGTCAAGGCACTCTTCGCACTACTATTTGCGCTGGTCGCAATGCTGATTCGCCCGCTGAGAAGAGTACCGATCATCGTAAAGAAGCGGGCAGCCGGGTTTTGAATTTCGGTCCGGTATTGGCCGTCTTCCGTGACGTCGGCAAATCGATTGAGCATTTCGACCCGCGGGATTCTTACGTGTTCGAACCAGATGCCGGCGTTATCTACGCCGTTCAGACCCATTTTCAGACCATTGTCTTGAATGGCGACGCCCGGCAGTGGCCGGCCTTCCTGGTCGCGGATCGGAACGACGAATGTGTGGACGCCGTGTTTTTGCCCGTTGACGTCCAGCTGTGCAAAAACGATGGCAATGCTCCCATCCTGTCCTGCGTTGCCGATATAGTTCTTGCCGGCGGAAAAAGTCGGACTATGGAGTACGAAACAATCTCTTTCACGCTCGTAACTTGCAGTCGTTTCAAGACGTTGCACATTCGAACCATGCCCGATCTCCGTCATGGCAAAGCAACCTAGAAGCCGCCCTGAAGCAGCATCGGGCAGATATTTCTGGTGATGATAGTTTGTGCCGAGCCGTTGAATGCTTCCGGCAAACAATCCGAATTGCACGCCCACTTTAATTACGAGGCTGAGATCGTGAAACGCCAGCGTCTCGAAAGCCGCCATAAACTTGGGAAGATCATCTTCGCCGCCAACAGCGCGGCTCATGAAAATGCGTCCCATTCCCGTGTCGGCGACTTGTCGTGTCCACTGCAAAACCAGCTTGCGATATTCCGCGACGTCCGTCCCATTGTAGTACGGAAATTGGCTGACGACCTGTTTGATCAGATTTCGAATGTCTGCATGCTCGCCATCCAAAAACTTTTGCAGCGCGAGGGGATCGAAGGTGCCGGCCCCCTTTACGATGAGCGGATAAGCCGGATTCACGGGGGCAGTACGAGCCCCCTGATCGCCCGCCACCGAAGGCTTCTCCGTTGTTTTGTTGATGGCAGCCTGCTCGCTCATTCTTTGCGCTTATTTTCTTTAAACTTATGACTCGATGCGCTAGGTCGCCTTATCGCGAGGGTAAAAAGTATCTCCTTTCTCGGACATCATCGCCAGAAGGTCACAGGGCGCGAAGCGCCCTCCTATTCGTTCCCGGAGATTGTTTAGGCGGCTTGCTACAGTGCCAACACCGAGGGTGTCGGCAAAACGCAACGGGCCGCCGCGAAACGGGGACCAGCCCGTGCCCATCACCATGCCAAAATCGACATCTTCGGCCACTTCGACCACTTTCTCCTCGAGTGTGCGAGCAGCCTCGTTAACCATGATCAAAACGAGCCGATCGCGCAGATCTCCTTCGTTTTGCACGGTTGGTTCCCTGGCCTGGAACCCTCTCAGCTCAGGATTCGATGATTCTTTGCCGTTCGGCCCATACTGGTAGAATCCCTTTCCGGATTTGCGACCGAGCCACCCCTTTGCCACCATTTTTTCCAGCGTGTCATCCAATGGCCCCAAATACGGCAAGCGCCTCTCAAGTTCGCGCGCAACATGGATGGCCACGTCGAACCCCACTTCGTCGGTCAGGCGCAACGGGCCCATTGGCATTCCAAAATCAAGCATGACGCGATCGATGTCTGCCAGCCGATGTCCTTCCCCGAAAAGTCGCACAGCCTCAACCATGTACGGCAACAGGATGCGATTAACCAGAAAGCCCGGGCCATCCCTCACCAGCACGGGAAGTTTTCCGATACCTTTGGTAAAGCGTATAGCGGTCTCAGCCGTTCGTGCGCTTGTCCTCGGACCACGCACTATTTCCACCAACTGCATCCGGTGAACCGGATTGAAGAAATGAATTCCGACCAGCCGTTCGGGATGCTGCAGAGACGCCGCCATCGCGTCGATGGAAAGAGCGGAGGTATTCGACGCAATAACGACCTCGGGAGAAACCTTCGTCTCGAGAGCTGCAAAAATCTTTTGCTTGAGTCCGAGCTCTTCGACAGCGGCTTCGATCACCAGATCGATATCGCTAAGGGGAACCTCCTCGTAGACCGGAACGATCCGGTCATAGGCATTCCGCGCTTCATTTTCCGAAAAAATATGGCGTCGAACGGCATCGCGATTCAGCTTGTCGATCGATTGCATCCCTTTGGCTAACGGAGCCGGCCCGATGTCTTTAAGAAGAACCCGAATTCCGCGTGCGCTCAGCCATTGTGCAATTCCAGCCCCCATCACTCCTGCGCCGACGACCATGCTCTTTTTGACGCTCTTAATTGGCAGCGAGCCCGGTTCGCCGAGATCGACCGCCAGTTTTTTGGCGCGTTCCTGCAGGAAAAAGATTCGAATGAGATTTTGAGCCTCTTTACCTAGGGCCAATTCAACGAATTTATTCTTCTCATTCGCGAGCGATTCCTGATGAGAGAGAGTCAGACTGGCGAAAACAACTTCCAGCGCCTTGATCTGTGCGGGGTAGTTTCCTCGCGTTTTGGCCAGGACGGTTTTTTCCGCTTCGGATTTGATCAACCGCGAAATTGGCGGACGATTGACCGCGAACGGTCGAAGGGTGCGCTTCTTGCCGGCGTTCTTCCGTATGAGCCCGGCCGCCAAGTCGATGATCCTTTCGGGATAGGCCACCGCGTCCACCATCCCGAGTTTAACGGCGAGCTTTGCCGGGAATTGTCGCCCTGTCAGAATTGCATCGAGCGACTTCTGCAGACCGATCAACCTCGGTAGTCGAGTTGAGCCTCCCCATGCAGGCAAGATGCCAAGCGTAGTTTCCGGCAATCCAACCTTCGTTGCGGGATCTGAAGAGGCGACCCTGTAATCGCAAGCCAACGCTATCTCGAATCCCCCTCCCAGAGCGACTCCGTGGATCGCTGCAACCGTCACGAAGGGAAGCCGCGAAATCCGTTCCAACGTTTTCTGTCCCTGTTCGATCAAAAATGCTATGCGCTCTGCGTTCAGATCTGCCGTGAAGCCTTTGAGATCCGCGCCTGCAATAAAAATCTTTGGCTTCGCGCTCCGGAGAATCAGCCCGCGGAGAGTCTTTTCAGTCTCCAGTAAGTTGAGCTGTTGGTTCAGTTCGTCGAATGTCGGCTGGTCGAAAATGTTGGCCGTCGATTCCGGTCTGTCGAAAGTCAGAAGAGCGATCGCGTCGTCGAGGATTTCGCGTCTAAGATATTTGGTTGCAGCGGGCATTTTTCTCAGTTGCGGCTCAGCCAGAGAGCACCTCCCTGTCCACCACCGACACACAGGGCAACCAACGCGCGACTCAGATTCCGGCGGTGAAGTTCCTTGAGCGCGGTCAATACAAGACGCGTCCCGGAGACTCCAACAGGGTGCCCAAGAGCGATCGCTCCGCCATTGACGTTCAATATCTCGTCGGGTATTTCGCCAAGCGCCGTTTCACGCTTGAGGTGTTCGCGACAGTAGGATTCAGACTTCGCAGCGCACTGGCATGCTATCACCTGAGCGGCAAAGGCTTCGTTAATTTCGATAATTTCAGCGTTCGCCAGGCTCAAGCCGGTCTTCTGTTCCGCTCGATGAATTGCATGCACGGGACCCAACCCCATCCTTGAAGGATCCAGTCCCGCATAAGCGTAACCTTCCAGCCTGCCGAGAGGGGTGAGCCCTGTTCTCCGAAGTGCTCGCTCCGTCATCATAAGCAGAGCTGCGGCCCCATCCGTGATTTGCGAGGAATTGCCCGCAGTCACGGTTCCGGTCCCCGGTTCAAATACCGGCTTCAATTTGGCGAGAGCCTCCATTGTTTGATTGTCTCGCGGACCGTTATCCTGGTCCATGAATGCCGGTGTTTTTTTTGCCTTTGGAAGATAAACCGGGATGATTTCTTGCTTGACCTTGTCCCGCCCGGCCACGGCTGTGTGATGCGATTCCATCGCAAAACTGTCCTGTTCTTCGCGACTAATATGGAAATCGCGACTCAAATTCTCAGCGGTCTGCCCCATGTTGAAACCGCTAACCGGATCGGACAATCCCAGTTGCAGGCCGATACGGGGTTGAAAATCCGTGGTCCGAAAACTGGTAAGGACGCCCAATTTCTGCGAAAGATTTTTTGCGCGAGCAAACGCGCTAAACTTCTTTGCGGCGTCATACGAAAAGAGCAACGGAACCTGCGACATGCTTTCGGCTCCGCCCACGATAAAAATGTCGCCTCTTCCGATGAGCATTTTTTCCGCGGCCTGAGTAACAGCCTCAAATCCCGAGGCGCAGTTGCGGTGAACCGTGATCGCCGGTACTGATTCAGGGATTCCGGACCGAAGAGCAATCACTCGGGCAACGTTTGCGGCGTCCGGCGGCTGGGCGACGCAGCCAAAAATCACTTCTTCAATTCCTGATGGATCGATTCCTGAGCGCGCCATTAACTGGCTAACGGCAGTCTTTCCAAGTTCGACAGCCTCAACATCGGCTAAGTCGGTACCCGCTTTTGCGAACGGCGTCCGCAGCCCGTCCACGATGTAAATTGGTTCGGTCATAAAACGTTTGAAACAAACTTTTGGTTCCGGGGAATTTTCGAAAGAGGAACCGATTTTTCTGAGGACGCTTTTGTCATTGAATGACGATGCAGCCTTTTGAGCTCGGATTCAAATCAAGGCGCAATTCAAACTCGATTCTTCTCCGGCATATTAGAGGTCGGGCCGGGCAAATGCGTCATTCTTTGGACCCCGATTTCCGGTCCGCTGCACTTTTCCGCCGAATAGAGGGATTCGATCTCGTTTTCGTACTTCCTTAGCAGTTGCTTTCGTTTCAATTTCAACGTTGGCGTCAAATCACCGCCGGAGATCGACCAATCCTTGGGGAGCAAAACGAATTTCTTGATTTGGGCGAAATGTCCCAACCGCCTGTTGAGACGCTGGATTTCAGACTCAATAAGGGCGTTCGCTTCATCGGATGCGGCGATCTCGGCGTTCGAGCCTGGATGCACGTCCATCCTTTCAAAATGCTCAATTAATTTCTTGAACGCTGGAACAACCAGCGCCGCTGGAAATCTACGATTCTCGCCGACCACCATTATTTGGGAAATGTAAGGGGATTCTTTCATCAAGTTTTCGATCTGCTGAGGGGCGATGTATTTGCCTCCAGAAGTCTTGAAGATCTCCTTTTTGCGGTCAGTGATTTTCAGGAAAATCCCGTCGAACTCGCCGACGTCCCCGGTGTGAAGCCATCCTTCCGAATCAACAGTCTCGGCCGTCAGCTCCGGCTGGTGGTAGTAGCCCATCATCACATTCGGGCCGCGATAAAGAATTTCGCCGTCTTCGGCGATTTTCACGATGCCGCCGGGAATAACCGGTCCGACCGTGCCGATTTTGTGGCATCCCTTCGCCAGGTGGTTTACAGCAATAACAGGAGACGCCTCAGTCGGACCGTAGCCCTCACATACAGGCATGCCCGCAGCCCAGAATATGCGAGCCAAACGAGGTTGCAAAGAAGCGGAACCGGAAACAATGCCTCTAATTCGGCCCCCGAGAGCAGCCCGCCATAGCGAAAAAACAAAGAAGTCAGCGATCGCTAACTTCAGAGCGCGAGGCAGATCAAGCGGTCGATCAGGTTCAAATCCTGAAGCCAGTTTGAGAGCCCAGTAAAAAAAAGCTCTCTTGAATCCGCGCAGCTTCGATCCCCGTTCAACAATGCGTTCATAAATTTTCTCGAGCAGCCGCGGAACCGTCGAAAAGACGTTGGGTTGCACCTCTCGAAGATCCTCTCCGATGGTTTCAAGGGATTGAGCGTAGGAGACCGACGTGCCGAGATAGACGTATATGTTGATCACGGTCCGCTCGTAGATGTGACAGAGAGGAAGGAAAGATAGAGCGCGCTCGTGCGGGCCGCTCTCGATGAGGGGAGCGCATGCCATGCAGTTTGAGATAAGGTTCGAATGCGAAAGCATGACTCCTTTGGGATTTCCCGTCGTTCCCGATGTGTAAATCAAAGTGGCGCAGTCGTCCGGACGGACTTGCTTCTTGATATGATCGAGAGTGGCTTTGCTCACGGGATCGCGGAGACTCGCTTCGCCTGCGGTTTTCAGTTCGAGCCAATGGGTTCCGCCCTTTACCGGGTCGTACGTATAGATTGCCTCCAGTTTTTTTAGCCTTGGACGCAATGACGAGATGATTCGGAACAGCCTCTCGCTTGAAACAAACGCCAGCCTCGCCCCGGAATCATTCAGGATGAATTCATAGTCCTGAACCGAAATATTGGGATAGATCGGCAAGTGGATAGCTCCGAGACTCGTGAGAGCGCCATCGATTAAATTCCATTCTACCCGGTTATTCTCCGTCACGTTTGCAACGCGATCGCCTTTGCAGATACCCCAGAAATGCAATCCCCACGCAAGCTCGTTAACGCTTTTGACAAGCTCCGCGGTGGAGTAAGTCAGCCATTTTTGATCGATTTTTTGGGAAAGTGCCCCGGCTTGGGGGCAATGCTCAAGCTGGAATTCCAGCAGATCAAATAGGCGTCGCGGCGTCTGCATACCAAAAAGTTTCTACGCCCCGCTGCGGAGTTAGACTATCCAAATATAAAGCTAATGTAACGGATTTGTTTGTGCCCCTAATACTCTTCTTCTTAGATCTCGATTTTCAAGTGGTTTCAAAATTGAGTTGTAATTACCAGAGGCGTGTCGTTCACTGATAATTATTGATTCGTTTGCACCCGAAATGCCCCTTTCTCTCCTATCTGCTCATGCGCGCGCTGAAAATCCGTCGATATTTCAAAGGCGTTATTGTAACGACGTGTGTTGCTTTATTCTGGACTTTTGCGCAGCCCCTACTAGCCGGCAGTTTCGCACTGAACGAGCAAAGCGTAAGCGGTTTAGGAGTTGCCTATGCGGGAGGCGCAGCTCAGGCCTCCGATGTCTCCACGATTTTCTTTAATCCCGCCGGAATTGCGTTGCTCAATCAGGGTGAATTTCAATTTGGCGGTCAGTTTATAATTCCTCAGGCGAATTTCACGAATGAAGGATCGCGCTACAAATTGCCAAACACCCCTTTCAATAACCTACCCCTCAGCGGCGGAAACGGGGGTGACGGCGGAGTTGACCATCTTTTGCCAAATATTTATCTATCACAGCCGATTTTCAGAAGCGCCCAGTACGGAGACCTCACAGTCGGCATTGGTCTCAGCGTGCCGTTCGGACTTGAGACCGATTACAGCCCGGGCTGGGTGGGACGCTATATGGGGTTGCGCACGAAGCTCACCACTTTCGATATTCAACCAACCATCGCCTACCGCGTATTCGACAGGCTTTCGTTGGGAGCAAGTCTCGACGTTCAGTATGCATCCGCCCGGCTTACAGAAGCCATAGACTTTGGCTTGGCCGGCGCTCAGGCGCTCGGACAGTTCGAACAGGCATTGCCCGCTCTCTTGGCTGCCCGCGGCGTACCGGCTCCTGCCATACCCGCTGTGGTGAATGCGACCCGTCAGGCCTATAACAATGCAGGTTTTGTTCCGGGAGGGCGAGACGGCGTATCAGAAATAACCGGAAACGATTGGAAAGTGGGTTTCACCCTGGGAGCCATCTTCGAGTACTGGAAGGGCGACGAACGCGAATTCTTTCAGGATGGGCGAGTCGGTGTTAGCTATCGATCCGGGATCACCCACGACATTCGAGCAACGGCGAGTTTTCGCGGTGTGCCGAGCCTTTCGGCCGCAGGCGCGCCCGTCCAATTTCCGCAGCCAAATATCTTTCAGAGTATCTTCCCTGATCAGAACGCGGATGCGGAGCTGAACCTGCCGGAAATCTACCACTTCAGCGCATATCAACGGTTCGCTCGGCAATTCGCGCTGATGGGTGACATTGCCTGGACGCGATGGAGCCGGCTCCAAAGTGTCCCGGTTACTTTTCAGAATGCGAGTACCCCGCCCGATGTACTAAACCTCGAATACAGGGATGCCCTGCGTTATGCAGTGGGATTTGAGTGGTATGCAACGAAAGATCTTACGCTCCGGCTCGGCTTTGCTTATGACGAAACACCCATACGCAGCGCCGATACGCGAACGCCGCGAATTCCTGACAGCAACAGGTATTTCCTTACGACCGGTCTTCGATGGTCCGTCACCCGTTTTTGCGATATCGATGTGGGCTATGGGCATCTGTTTGTTCTGGATCCGATAGTAAATGTCACCGACACTCAGGGACACAATCTCCGAGGAAGTTTTGACGCCTCGGTCGATATTGTGAGCGTAGCGGTGACCTTCCGCTGGGGCGGACCTCGAGAGGTTGTGTCCGTCGCGCTGCAACCGCAAGGTAAGAAGGCCGTAAGCTACAGAGAGTAGCGCATAGTGACGAAAATGTCCGCAAGGTAAGTCCGATTTCGGCGGCGCTTGTAATCCCGGGGGCACCGTCTACGTTTCGTCCGACCATCCTGCGCGGTTTTCTTTCCCACTCAATGTCGATGAAAAGTGACAAACCAATCGGACAAGGTGTGCGCATCGGCCATGTGCATTTAAAAGTTGCGAATCTTGAGCGAGCCCTTGACTTTTATTGTGGCGTGCTCGGATTTGAACTCACGGTGCCTTACGGCGGCGGAGCCGCGTTTGTGTCGGCTGGAGGTTATCATCACCACATCGGTCTTAACACGTGGGAGAGTCTCGGCGGGTCACCGCCGCCGCCCGGCGCGACCGGACTTTACCACTTGGCAATCCTTTACCCGACTCGCGCCGAGTTGGCCGATGCGCTCAGGCGAGTGATGCGCGCTGGCATCAGGCTCGACGGCGCGTCCGATCACGGTGTGAGCGAGGCCCTTTACTTGCGTGATCCTGACCAGAACGGCGTGGAACTGTATTGGGATCGTCCACGCGAGCAGTGGCCGCACTCGCCTGATGGCGGGCTGACCATGTTTACGCGACCGCTCGACCTCGACGGTTTGCTGGCTGAGGTAGCCGGTAGCTAGCTTGCACGCAAGGACCTGCGAATTCACGACTTGTGCTAGGAACTTGAAATCGGTTCCTGCGGTGCACAAACTTGGTAGGGGCAGATCTCCGAGCTGCCCGCCGAGAATAGCGCCCTTGCCTTACGAGTGTGCCCTGTTAGAATGGCCGGCTCCGGAGATCCGGCCCTACCTGTCCGGCTTGCGAGAACGGTCGCCTAGGGACACGACATCACCGACAGGGTGAGGTATGAAGCTCTCACCGTTTGCGGCGGCCGAAAACGACCTGTGCAGTTATATTTGAAATTGTCACCAAAACGACAAGAACGAGGGACGCAGTCCACGCCATCCGGATTTGGTAGTCGTATGGGAGCGTGGAAAAATTGTAGATCAGCACGGACAGGGAGCCGGCCGGTTGCATCAGAGATTTGAGCCAGTAGTTGCTAAAGGCAGCGGTGAAAAGGACGGGAGCAGTTTCTCCAGCTGCTCTGGCGACGGCGAGCATGATGCCGGTCATGATGGCAGGAGTAGCCTCAGGGAGCACAACGCGAACAATTGTTTGGAATTTCGTCGCACCCAGTCCGTAAGACGCCTCGCGTAACGTCTTAGGAACGCCAAGCAATGCTTGTTCAGTCGTCAGCAGGATCGTCGGCAGCGTTAGGACCGCCAAAGCCACTCCGCCGGCTAGCGCGGAGGACGTGCCCATTGACAGGACAACAACCGAAAAAGCGAACACACCGCAAATAATCGAGGGGACCCCTGTCAAAAGTTTTGCAACAAAACGTACGATGTTCGACAGGCGCGACCTCGGGCCGTATTCGCATACGTAGATCGCAGATAACACACCGAGAGGCGAAGAAAGCAGCAAAGCGATCAGGACCATCACCGCAGTTCCTTGAATCGCGTTGCCAAATCCTCCTCCGGTCAAACCGGGAGCAGGTGGAAGCTGGGTGAAACTCTGCAGATTTAAAAGAGGCAAGCCCTTTTGCAGTACGAGAAAAACAATCGAAAACAGGGGTACCAGGGTCAAAAATGAAAACCCGATGCAAAGAACGGACCACAGGTTGTTTCTGAAGATTCTTACCCGCGATCGGCTGTCGGTCGCTTTCAGCCCCTCGGCGGTCGATCCCATGATTGAACTAGCGGCGGCCATAGCGTCAGCGAACTCCGGCGATTGATTTTTGGGCGCGTCGCAAGACCGCCTCACCGGCCATATTGACAAACAACGTCAAGAGCACGAGAGCCAGAGCAGCGTACATCAGTGCGCTTACCTGTAGCCCGTGTGCTTCACCGAACTGGTTGGCAAGAAGACCCGCAAGGGTGCCCCCTGGTGAAAGCAACGACCAATTCAGGCGAGGACTGTTCCCAATCAACATTGCAACAGCCATGGTTTCACCCATCGCCCGCCCGAACGCCAGAATCGTTGCCGCGACAATGCCCGGGGCTGCCGTCGGCAATAACACGCGAAAAATTGTTTCCCAGCGGGTAGCACCCACCGCGTAGGATCCTTCTCGCAAGGTCAGCGGCACCGATACGATCGCCGTGCGCGAAATGGCTGTAATCGTAGGTAACACCATGAGCGCAAGGACAAGGCTCGCCGTCAATGTGCTGTTGCCTGTAGCCGGCCCCTCAAAGAGCGGGATGAATCCCAGGTTATCCGAAAGCAATCCTCCGAATTGCCGTACGATGGGAATCACAACTGCAATACCCCAAAGCCCGTAGACCACGCTCGGTATCGCTGCCAAGAGTTCGACAACGAACCGAATCGTTTGGCGGATCGGCAGCGGGAGGAAGTTTTCGCTCAGGAAAAGCGCAATAAATACCCCCAGGGGGAGCGCCAAAAGCAGCGCTATGGTCGAGCTGAGCGCTGTCCCCACAAGAAACGGTACAGCGCCGTAACGGTCTCGATTCACATCCCAAACCGTACTGGTGAAGAATGACAGACCGGTTTTCTGAATTGCGGGGATCGCCGGAGTGATGATGCTTTCCACGATCCAGAGAAGGGTGGCCACCGCGGCTATGGAGGCCACCCAGGTAATCACAAGGAAAAAGTCACTTCTGCGACGGCTTTTTTTCATAATCCAGTTTCGAGCATAGCTACCTCTTCCCTGGTGCATTTAGCTCCGTTTTAGGCGATGCTATTGCACGCTTTTCAAGGCTTCCAGACATTTCTCTACTACCTCCTTCGGAAGCGGAATATAACCGAGTTCCTCTGCGAACTTCTGGCCGTCAGTGAGTCCGAAGTTTACAAACTTGTTTACTGTTTCGCCTATGGGCGCATTGTCGTATTTCTTGTACAGAAGAAGCCAGGTAAAAGTAGCGATCGGATAGACTTCTTTACCGTCCGGATCGGAGGGCCATGCGCGCAACAGATTTGGAGGGAACTGGGTTGTGGCCAGCGTGGCCTCCCCCGAAGCGGTGGTTGCAGTCACAAATGCGCCCGACTTGTTCTGGAGCGCTGCGAAGGGGATTTTGTTGTGTACCGCGTATCCATATTCAATGTACCCGATTGCTCCCGGCGTCTGCTTGATCAACGCGGTAACTCCATCGTTTCCTTTTCCGGCGACGCCGGTTGGCCATGTAACGCTCGTGCCCTCTCCGACCTGATCTTTGAATTCCGGGCTGATTGTACTCAGATGCTTCGTGAAAACGAATGTCGTGCCACTGCCGTCCGAGCGCTCACAAACCGTAATTGCGGTGCCGGGAAGTTTCACGCCTTCGTTTGCCTTGGCAATCGCCGGATCATTCCATTTTTTAATCTTTCCGAGAAAAATGCCGACATATGCCTCGCGGGAAAGTTTGAGATTTTCGACGCCGGGCAGGTTGTAGGCCAGTACGATGCTGCCCGCTGTGGCGGGAATCAGCACGACGCCTTGTTTGACCCCGGCGATTTCATCGTCCTTCATCGCAGCGTCGCTGGCGCCAAACGCGACCAGATTCTGAGTAAACTGTTTGATTCCGGCACCGCTGCCCACGGCCTGATAATTGATCTGTATATCAGGGGTGCTCTTCGTGTACTCAGCAATCCAGCGTTGATAAAGGGGGGCTGGGAAAGTTGCGCCCGCTCCCTGAAGCTGGGTAGTGGCGTGCGCTTTCGGGGAGGTAAACTGGATCGCCAGATATACGAGGAGGAGAAACGATTGTCGTAGTGTGCTCATAGGGATTGTGCTTTTCTCCAGTGTCCAAAATCCTTTGGTAGGGCAACCATTCTATTGTAACAATCTTGTGACGGCGTTGGGCAAACTCACAGGCGGGATCAATTAACGATCGCAACTTTTTCGGTCGGGATGCGGCGTGTGAGTTGGCGAGAGCAACGTTTGGCATCTAAGGGTGGACGCTCGGCGAATTTAAAAAAGGTGAAAACATTTTGGACAACCGTGCTGGCTTTGGCTTTTTCGGGGATTGCTGCAGGATTGGCGCAAGTCTCTCCTGAACTGACTCCCGTACCGGGGCTGAGTCCGGAGCAGGTCGTTCAGTTTCAAGTCAGTGCGTTACAGCACAACGATGATTTTCGCGCCGACGCTGGAATTGAGCGCACGTTTCGGTTCGCTTCGCCTTCCAATAAGAATGTTACCGGGCCGTTGGAGCATTTTGTTTCCATTTTGAAGAGCCCAGCCTATTTGCCGATGATCAATAATCTGGGGTCCTCGGTGACCGGGTCCCGGATAGAAGGGGATCGCGCAAAGGTCGCGATAAGGATCACTCCGGCAAAAGGTCCTACAATTACCTATCTATTTGTGCTTACCAGACAGCATGTTGGCGACTTCGAAAATTGTTGGCTGACAGATGCCGTCGTGCCGATGCAGGAAGGCAAAAGTTTGTCTGATGAAGCCATAACGATTTAGAGTTGACCCATTTTCTGCGCGCGGCGATAGGGACCTGATGCCCGACTTGGCCGGATCTGCGAGGATTCACCAAATTCCGCTGTCACAACGCGTGTTGATCCAGCTGGGATCAATTCTCGTTCGAATACTGTGCGCCACCTTGCGCTATAAAGTAATCGATGAAGCGGGATTTCTCGATGAGGCAGTTCCCCGACCGGCTATTTTATTGATCTGGCATAATCGGATTTTGGCGATGCCCGCGTTGTATCGCCGATATTACGTACGACGGAAGGGTTTGCGGGTACTGACAAGTG
This sequence comes from Chthoniobacterales bacterium, assembly GCA_035938215.1. GTDB lineage: Bacteria > Verrucomicrobiota > Verrucomicrobiia > Chthoniobacterales > JAFAMB01 > DASZHC01. The sequence continues at coordinate 508 of DASZHC010000228.1, read as the reverse complement.
CGAGTCGGGATGGCGCCTACTTGTCAGAATTCGTTCGCTGCTTTGGTCTCGACTCCGTGCGCGGTTCGAGTTCCAGGCGAGGTGCCGCGGCTCTTGTTGACCTGATTCGAACGCTGGAGGATGGGTTTGACCTTTGTGTCACGCCCGACGGACCCCGTGGTCCGCGTTACAGCCTGGGGCCCGGAGTCATTCTACTTTCGGAACGGTGCAACGTTCCCTTGATGCCGCTGTTGATTGAGTATTCGGCGTACTGGCGGTTTACCTCGTGGGATGGATTTGCAGTTCCGAAGCCGTTTTCAAAAGTCACGGTAACGATCCTACCCAGGATCGAGATCGGTGTGACCGGTTCCGAAACCGAGTTTGAAAATGAGCGTCAACGGGTGGAGAAGGCAATGACGGAGCGGATGGTGATGAAGTAGTCAGTTTTGCGCTGAGACATCATTGAGTTGGCAAGTCAATTCGTGGAATGGTGTTCTCATGAAACGAGTGGGCTTGCTTCGAAAGTTTT
>DASZHC010000227.1:0-2900 GCA_035938215.1 Chthoniobacterales bacterium | reverse complement strand
CGTTGGGCGTTCGGCGTTCACCGTTCGTCGTTGAGTGTTCGTTCGCCGTTCGGTCGGCGCTTTCAGCGTACCTTTCTCTTATGGGTATTCTTGATTTGTGTGCTTTGGAAAATAACGAATCAATTGCGACCTTTACTCTCGTCGAGTTCTTCCGTCTGAGCAATGTCAGGGCCTTGCCCGCCAGCAAACGCCGAACGCCGAACGCTAAAGCCTGTATCCGCTTTTTTCGTAGATCCGCTCTACGATCTCAAGCGTTCGTTTTCCTTCCTTCAATCCCGGATTCGGAGCCCGGCCAAGACGGATGTCTTCCAGGAACTCGTCGAGCTCCAGCGCCCACGAGTCTTCGGGACGCGGATATTCATAGATGACCGTCTCCGGCGGCCCCATTTCCGGGAGCATTTTGTAATAATAAAGCCGTTCCAATCCGTAGCTGCCTCCCAGGCCTTCGATATGCAATTTAGCGCGCTTAAAATACAATTCGAAGGAGAACAGGTTCTTCCATTCGGTGCAACTCACCTGCAGCCAGGCGGTCTGTCCAGCGGCAGTGCGCAAACTGAGAAACGCATTGTCATCTACCGGCATGTCCCAAAAGTAGGTAGCCGCGTGTCCGTCAACCGTCGTAAATTCGCCCATAAAAGAGGACGCGAGATCGATAAGATGCACGCCTTGGTCAATCAACTCGCCGCCTCCACTCAATTTGGGGTCCGCTCGCCATTCCCGGTCATAGCCAATACGCCCGCCGTGGCCATATCGGGCACGAATGAACATTAAGTCGCCAAGGTCTGCTTCTTGGACCAACTCGTACGCTTTCCGAAAAGCCGGATGAAAGCGGTGGTTGTATCCTATCCGGATCAAAGCTTTCGAGCCTCCTGCTATCGCGGATTCTATTTCACTCAGTTGCTGCGAATTCACCGCTCCCGGCTTTTCCACCAACACATGCTTACCATTTTCGAGAGCGAGCCTGGTCAGCGGCACCAGGGAGGCATTCGCGACCGAAACGAGCACGATGTCAACCTCCGGATGCATTAACACATCTGAAGATTTTGCGGTCGCTTGACCGCCGTGCTTCGCGACCAGCGCAGAAGCTTTGGCAGAATCCAGATCACAGGCCATCTTCAAAGCTCCATTTGGAATGGTACCTGCCCGCTTGTTCCCGATGAGGCCGCATCCAATGATTGCAAAGCCCGGTTTTCGCTGGTACTTCATACCGACTTTTCAGAAATAACGCTGTGCTGAATCAAGAAAGAATTCATCGTTTCGTCCGATTTTGTGTGGTTGGGGGGACTGTCGCAGCCGTGGACTTCAGCACGGTCTGGTTGCTAAGCCACCTTCTGCAACCGCTGGTCGCGGTTTCAATCGCGTACTTTGTCGGCGTGACCTGCCATTTTCTGCTGAACAAATTCTGGGTATTTCAGTGCCGGCGGAGTGATTACATCCGCCAGCTCATGCAATACCTCGCGGTCGTCCTGTCCAGCTGGTTTACCACGGTCGCTACCGTGCAGCTCTGCCTTTCCACGATCACGCACAATATTTTGATCGCCAAGCTCTTCGCAGTTCCTCCGGCGACTTTGGTCGCGTTTGTCCTAATGCAGTTTTTTGTGTTCCGAAAATCGCATCACTCCGCGTAGTAAGTGAAGCGTCCCGCTTTACCCCCCGGCCCACCCAGGCAGAACCAGCCTAGCCTTACGCTTCAATAGTCTTTAAACCTAAATTCCGAATTTGAGGAATCGTCCTCGTGCTCGTCGTCGTCCTCGTCCTCGAGAATCCCGATCGTTTCGCAATCAGACTAACTGAACAAAATAGTTGCAGGACATCGGTCTATTTGCGGAATCCCAATGCACCGAGGACGAGCACGACGATGAGGACGAGGACGATTCCAAATTTCGGAATTTGGGTTAAAACCAGCAAACCGAGACTGTTTGGCTTACTCAGCGGCAAAAGCTGGAGCTTTCGCTTACCACTTCAATCCGCGGTCTTCCGGGACGATTCGGCGAAGAGTATACACATCGCTCTTGGCGAGTTGCGCTCGAAACTCATGCAGGTTTTCCCACGGATCCCATTGCGCGCTGATGAGTTTCCCCGTAACTCCGTCGCTGGTCTCCGCTGCGAGGTAGACACATAAGCTCGCGGCCTTCTCGAGCGGCACGCCACCGGAATCTCGCTGCTTCAAAGACTTCTCATAGAATGCTTTCCCGACAGCATCCGGGCCTGCACTCAGGACATCTTCGAGCAACCTGGTGTTCAAAGGTCCCGGCGCGATCGCGTTCACGTCGATGGAGAATTCTCGAAGCTCTTCGGCCAGGGTCTCGGTCAATCTCACCACAGCTGCCTTCGACGCTGCGTAGGCGCTGATTCTTGGCAGCGGCGCAGTCGCGCCACCGCCCGAGAGATTGATGATTTTTCCGCGCCCAACGCGCTTCATGTGTTGGATGCCGAACTGGCACGGAAGAAAAGTGCCGTAAACATTAATCTCGATCGCTCGAGCCCATTCCGCAAACGTAACGCATTCGCTCTGTCCTTTTGGCCCGTACACGCCGGCGTTGTTCACCAGGATCTCAACCGGACCTAGATGAGCGGATATATCCGAAAACAGGCGTTCCACCTGATCGGCGGCAGAAACATCGCAGGCAGTAGCAAAAACCTTCTGGTCATCGGTAGCACGAGTGCGAAGCTCGTTAGCAACGATTTCGACCAGTTTGCTGTCCCTGGCACAGATCGCAACATGAGCACCTTCTTTGACAAATGCAGACGCGATAGCTTTGCCTAAGCCCTGGCTCGCCCCAGTGACCAACGTGATCTTACTCTTCAGTTTCATAGAGTCTTCGGGATGCCCACCGACCGGTATATAAGTCCAGCAAAACCGGATAGTTTAAGAAAGCCGTTTGCATCCACGATAATCG
>DASZHC010000226.1:0-34379 GCA_035938215.1 Chthoniobacterales bacterium | reverse complement strand
GTGGTCGAATCGGACCTGGGTGAGTTCATTGTCCAGCTCAGGGAGGAAGCCCCTTATCACCTTGTTTTTCCGGCAATGCACCTCACCCGGACTGAAATCAGCGATCTCTTTCACGAGAAGCTGCATTCGGCGCCCACCGATAACCCCGAGGAATTGACGATGATCGCCAGGCGCGAACTCAGGTTGAAGTATCTGCGGGCAGATATCGGGATCAGTGGTGCAAACTTTGGGATCGCCGAGACAGGGATGATATCGATCACTGAAAACGAGGGAAACGCGCGGCTTACCACGGCGCTCCCGAGGGTGCATGTGGCGCTTATGGGTATCGAGAAGGTAATTCCCAAATTGTCAGATCTGGCGTTGTTTCTTCCCATGCTAGCCACCGCCGGCACAGGCCAGCAGATCACCTGCTACAACTCGCTCATCGGCGGGCCTCGACAGCCAGACGAACCGGACGGCCCGGCCGAATTTCATCTGGTTCTCCTGGATAATGGTCGCACTCAACTGTTAGCTGATGCCGAGCAGCGTGACGCACTCCATTGTATCCGTTGCGGGGCATGCTTAAACGTCTGTCCGATCTTTCGGAATGTGGGTGGCCATACCTACGCGACCACATATCAGGGACCCATCGGTTCCGTTATCACGCCTCACCTGCGCGGCCTGATGGATTGGAAACATCTTTCCTATGCATCCTCGCTCTGCGGCGCATGCACCGAGGTTTGCCCGGTAAAGATTGATTTGCATCATCACCTCCTACACAACCGGCGCAACGCCGCGACGCGAAACCCGGACAGATTTGAACGGCTCGCATTCCGCGCTTTCGCGCGTTTGACCGCTAATCCCGGGCTTCTGGACAAACTGGTCCGGCTCAGTCGCCCGTTCCTGCCGTTGGTTCGAGCTGCTCGCCAGATCATGCCTCCCCCGATTAGAGGCTGGCTGGCATCGCGGGAGTTGCCCGCGGTCGCCCCGCGGAGTTTTCGGAACTATTGGAAGTCGCGATGAATAGCGGAGAGAAGAAAGAGATATTGGGTAGAATTCGCGAGGCGCTCAAAGTTTCGGCGCCAATTCCGCATGTTGCTCGTCGGCAAAATGCTTCGCAAATACTGCAACCTAAGGCCTGGTTACCAGCGGTTCCTCCGGATCAAGCTGGGCAGCTTGCCCTGTTTCAAAAGAATTGTGTCCTGCTGAAAACAGAATTTTGCCTGGCGCGTGGAACGGAGGAAGCCGGCAAAGTTGCAAAAGAGCTTTGTGAAAAGTATGGATGGAGTCTTGCCGCTTCCCATCATCAGATTCAATTGGATGCTGTTGTGCGGACGCTCGGTATTGAAACTCTTTACATGGAAGACCAGCCTGCGCAAACCGCACTGGAAAAGTGTTCGGTCGGCATCACCGCTTGCGATGCGCTTATTGCGCAGACGGGCTCCATTTTGCTCACCGCGCGAAGCGCCGGTGGAAGAGCGCTCTCAGTGCTGCCGCCGCATCATCTGGTCGTTGCACAAATCAATCAGCTCGTCGCGGATCTGCCCGCTGCGATCGACCTTTTTTCCGCCAGGTATGACGGCAATTATCCGAGTTTCGCTACCTTTATTACGGGGCCGAGTCGGACCGGAGACATCGAGCGAATCCTGGTGCTCGGAGCACACGGACCGCGGATGCTTACCGTGATCCTTGTCCAATAAGATCAGAAGACAGAAGACAGAAGACAGAACTCCGATGGCGGCGAGCGGCGAACGGTGAGCGGCGAACGAAAAAGCCAACTGTGAGTACAGAATCCAATGAACGCGAGCTAGTCGGGTTGCAAGCGCTGGCGCGTGAGGTGCCAAATATCGACGCGGCTGCGGCGGAGATTGCGCGTTATTCTGCCGAGTTGACTCTGCCTCAAGGTACCATACACGTCATCAGCGACGTCCACGGAGAAGACCAGAAGCTTCGGCATGTGATTAATAACGCGTCGGGCACGTTGCGTCCCATGGTAGAACGACTCTTCAGGGAGTATGTTACTCCGGCCCGTTTTCAGGAGATTCTGACGCTGATTTTTTACCCGGCCGAAGTGGTCCAGCGCCTCGAAAAGACGCTTCAAACCGTCGGGGCGCAAAAAGCCTATGCTCAAGGGACGCTGCACGATCTATTCGCAGTGGTGCGACTCCTGGCTGCGAGACGTAGTCTGCGCCACGCGACACGCGTATTTCCAAATGAATACCGGGAGCTTTTCGCCGAGATACTGCATGCACCCTCCACGGATCGGCATCGCAGTTATGTGGAGGCGATTATCAATGCGCTAGCACACAAAGGCCGGCTCCTGCATTTGATCCACCTGACCGGCCGCGTCATCCGGAATCTGGCTATCGATGAATTGGTCATAGCGGGTGACTGCTGGGATCGGGGGCCTCGCGGGGACCGGGTTGTGGATTATCTCATCCAGCAACCCAACGTGTCGCTGACGTGGGGGAATCATGATGCTGCCTGGATTGGTGCTTGTTTGGGACATGGAGCGCTGATTTGCCAGGTACTTCGGATCTCCATCCGTTACCAGCGGCTGCTTCAACTGGAGGAAGGTTATGGTATCCCCCTTGCCGCTTTGGATCATTTAGCGCGCACTGTCTACATGGAAGACAGGGCTGAAGCGTTTGCGGTCAAGGGCGCGGCGCCGTACGAAGCTGAGATGATGGCGCGGATGCAAAAAGCTGCTGCTATTATGCAGTTTAAACTCGAAGGGCAGGCGATCGGCCGCCATCCCGAGTGGCGGTTAGCGCACCGCCGGCTTCTGCATCGTATCGATCCCTTGAAAGGCACTGTCGAAGTCGATGGAAAGCTTTACCCTCTCCGCGATCGCTATTTCCCGACGCTTGATCCGAGCAATCCTTATGAGTTGAGCCCGGATGAGGCGACTTGCGTGGCGCAGCTTCGGGAGTCTTTTCTGGCCAGCCACAAGCTTTGGACACAGATTAGCTGGCTCGTGTCGCAGGGGAGGATGCATCTCGTGCGAGAGGGGCATCTTATTTTCCATGGATGTGTACCTGTCGATGAATCCGGCGAATTCCTGCCGATGGCGGTCGCAGGAAAAATGTACAAAGGGAAAGCACTTTTCCACGCGATTGAACGCGGGATTTATCGGCTCATGGAAGAGGGAACGCAGCGGGCTGAAGAGCCAGACCTCCTTTGGTATTTATGGAGCGGTCCAGAGTCGCCCCTCTTTGGCAAAGACCGAATCACTACCTTGGAGCGCGACCTTATTGCCGATACGCATACGCACCACGAAACGAAAAATCCGTACTTCCGACTCATCCACGAAGCATGGTTTTGCGAAAAGGTCTTGTCGGAATTTGGCGTCGATCCGGCCGACGGCATGATCGTCAATGGCCATGTACCGGTAAAGGTTGAGGCAGGCGAGTCTCCGGTTAAAAGGAGCGGCAAGGCCGTCACCATAGATGGCGCCTTCTCGGAGGCCTACGGGGATCATGGATTCACATTGGTTTTAGAGCCTTTGCGAACGTATATCGCAACGCATCATCACTTTGAGTCTGTTCAAGCCGCCATTGAGCGCGGAGCTGATATTGTGCCCAGCAGAACGATTGTGCGCGAGTGGGATCAACCTCGCCGTGTCGCTGACAGCCAGCGTGGACGTCATGTACGTTTTGCGATTGAGTTGCTCGAACAACTGATTGAAGCATACCGCAATCACAAGCTTCCGCAGCGGTTCTGACTGATCTTCTCCAGGGTCTGGTGGTGCAAGCTCTTAAATGTTCATTTTAGGGAGGGACGGCCTCCGTGCCGTCCCTTATTTCTCCTTCTTACTCGAATAGAAGATAAGTCGGACGGCACAGAGGCCGTCCGACTCCCATTTAATAAACGAACACCTCTGAAAATGGTCGGTCTCCACGGGCAGCTTGGAGATCTGTCCCTGCCAATGCCTTTAGCGGGCGTATCGACGACATTGGACTTCCAAGTTCCCCGCACGGGCCGCAAACCCGTAGGTAGTTGTGAATGTTAGCCAGGCTCATCCGGGTCGCAAGCGTTCTCGAGTCTCGCGAGCGCTCGCAAATAATCCTGTTTCCACCGGCGATACCGCGATTCGAGCCAGAGAAATCTTCCTACGCAAACGGCCACAACGGCGACATAAACGGTATGGTAAACCGCAAAAAGCACGAAGTCATCGGCGAGAATCAGAGGTATGTGAATCAACGCGCCAATTCCAAAGATCAGCAGATGCACCATAATACTGATTTCTGAGGGACGCCGCTGCCAAAGCCATATCGCCCGGCGATACTCATCGATATCAAGATCGGGCCGTCTGCCGTTTCGCACGATCTGCGCCGGTTCGGCGTCGGGAAAGTTGCGGAGTATCCAGGAATCCGGGCTGAGCCAGTGTTTGTTCATACCAGGTTTATGGCAGACTCTATCCTAGCGTCCCTCCTCCGAAATAGCATGCATTTTGTTGCGATCGGCTTCGCTCGCCATGCGTGAGCATCAACTCTAGCGAGCGACGTGAACTTTCTGCCCAATCGAGGTGTTCCTCGATCACCTGGAACGCGGCATCGCCAATCTCGCCATTTTTCCGAAGCTGAACCAACGCATCTCGTTCGGCGGAAAGCGCGAGGCTCTCAATGCGAGTCAGGCCTGATTTCAAGCTTTCTGGCTCGGAATGTCGATCCCCGCCGGCGCGCCTTTCATATTCGCGGCGGACTACTGCCAGTTCCTGGGACGGTGACAAAATTAGCGAGAATGCGCAGAGCTGCTTCCGATGTTGCGCGAGTGGCATGTCTGACTTCGCTTTCAACCGCTCCATCGTCCTTAGAAGATGTGAATTTTCTCGCAATATTCGTGTGCTGGAGCCAACGTCGGAGAGCGTAAACGAACTGTAAAAGGAAAGAATGAGCATGTTCTCTTTGAAAAGGGTCCTGCGGAACTCTGTCGTAGTGCTGATTTCCCTGGCGCAGATCATTGGCACAACGGTCGGTAGCGCGCACCAGAAACGTGAGTCTACGGAGTATTCCATAGTGCCGGCATACCGTAACGATGACGAGCGGCAGCTTGACGAGCGACGCCTGAGACTGGTCCAAATCGCGTTGCGACGCCGAGGTTATTACTCTGGAGCCGCGAACGGTTTCCTGGGCTACAGAACTGACATCGCAATCTCCAGGTTCCAGCTTAAGCATTGCCATCCTGTTCGGCCGGTTGTTGACCGATGGCTCCTCGTTAACCTTGGAATCGTTAAGCCGCTTGTGGACTGACAGAAGGCAGAATTCAGAAGACAGAGAACCCTCCGACCTCCAAACCCCGAACTCCGAACTGTGAACCGCGAACGGCGTTCCAGGTCGTTATCGATCAATGTTGACGCAAGCGCTGGAAGGGTCCGCTCCGTCGGCGCCGTGAAATGGTGTTGATTTGCGGCCGGCAACGGCTGCGAGGGACCGCCCTCCAACTCTCCGCCGATCATCGTTGCCGCGAACGGATGGCCTAGCTAACGAATTTTGACGATTGTACCGATAGGGCAAACATCGAATATTCTTTGAGCTTGCCGTTCGGAGCCGACACGAATGCATCCGTGGCTGGCGGGATGGCCGGGATTAACTCCGTAATGAATCCCCACTTCGGAAAATGAAAGCCGCAGGAAATAGGGCATTGGAACCTTATAAATTGTTGAACGTTGAAGCCTGATTTTGTCGGTGACCAAGTACCTTCCGGGGGGTGTCGGCTTGTCGTGACGCCCTGTTGAAATTCCGGCCGTTAAGTAGGGAAGTCCTCTTTCAAAAACTGTAAGCTTCTGGTTGGAAAGAGAAATCTCGATTCGATAGCGAGCGTCATCTGGATTGAGCCCCAAAAGCATCTGTGCAAGATCCGGGTAGCCGCATCTGGCAGCGTACTGGGCCGGTACCCAATCATACCCTTTACTTTGAGCATACAGTTTAGCTCCGTTGGCAATAAGCAGCCGGCAAATCGCAGTTTCTCCAAGTCCAGCCGCAATGTGGAGCGGCCGGAAATCCGAGCCGTTGCTGCAGTAATGGAACATTCGCGGGCTCAGGACCTTGACTGCGTTCAATTCGGACTCTGAAAGGTTGATCTGGAAGTTTGGATTACAATCTTGCTTAAGAACGCTTTCGACGAGAACGATATCGCCGGAAAGGATCGCCTGAGTCAAATTGTCTCGTAACTTTTGTTGCTCTTGAATCCGCGCAATGCTCAGTCTCGAGTCGGGCTCGAATTGAGCGAATAGCAATAGAAGAACGAGGAAAGTCATATGGCGATTGCTCTACGAGAGGAACGGTGCGCCTATCTCACCATTATTGCGACAATTTGATCCGAAGCTTAAACCGAAAGTGGAAACGATGAATGCGCATACAGAAAATGTTGGTTCTGGATCTCAGACACGATAATCTGGGCTGCTAATGACCTTACAAAGTTTTGCGGTACGCGTCATTTTTGCTGCCCAGCTCAGCGGATGCAGCCTGTTGCAGCAATCCGCTGTATTGCATAATTCTATACTTGATTATTTGCAAGCCACATCCGAACAGTGAGCTTCGCCCAACAAAATGTTCAGAGATATTTTTCCTCTTCTAAAAGGTCGAGTAGGCCTTCACTCAAGAGTCGTCACCTAGTGCACCGTCTCGCATTTGCGAGGCGATGCACCAGCCGTCCAAGCTTCCGGTTTATCAACCAAGAACTGGACGCAAATGGAACGCAGCAATTCGTTGGGATTGAACCAATTACATTGTTACCTGCAGAGATAGAATTGATCGCGGACGGCATGAGCCGAAAGCCCGAAAGAATCGAGAAGAAAAAGCGTGAACTTCATCCAAATATTGATTCTCGGCCTCGTCCAAGGTGCAGCTGAGCTTCTTCCGATCTCAAGTTCGGCCCATGTGATCATTGCTGAAAAGCTGATGGGACTGGATCCGTCCAGTCCGGAAATGACTTTTGTGCTGGTGATGCTTCACACCGGAACGATGTTTGCCGTCATAGCCTATTTCTGGAAGGCGTGGAAGGAACATTACTTTTCGAGTGTCGCGCCCTTTAAGGTAGTCGCCTTGAATGTTATTATCGCCACGATTATAACCGGAGTTATAGGAATAACGCTGCAGTTGATAATCGAAAAGATATTCTTGAAAGGAGCGGAAAAGGCTGAAGTCGAGTCGCTGTTTTCCCAACTGCCGCTTATTGCCGTGGCTCTGCTTGCAGTGGGCGTGTTGATTATCTATTCCGGGCTACGAGAAGAGCAGAGCCGGGGCGCCAGCGATGTCGATTCGAAAAAGGCGTGCTGGATAGGGGCTGTTCAGGGGCTTTGCCTTCCATTTCGCGGATTTTCCCGCTCGGGCGCGACGATCTCGACTGGTTTGCTGCTGGGTGTTGGGAGACGCCGCATGGAGGAATTCAGTTTTGCATTGGCCGTTGTGTTAACTCCTCCGGTCATAGTGAGAGAGTTGCTTAGATTGGTGAAGGCTCACTCGGAGGTTACGCATCCATTTCATGTTATGCAGCTGGTGCTGCCCGGATTGTCAGGAATGGTTTGTAGTTTTTGTGCAGGCCTGTTAGCACTTTCGCTGCTGTCCAGATGGTTGGAATCGGGGCGATGGAAGTTTTTTGGTTACTACTGTTTGGCAGCGGCCGTCGCAGTATTTGCGCTTTCCAAGTTGGGGTTTTAAAAAGAGGCGCTCGTTTTTCACGAGGCAGACAGGTAGGGCCGGATCTCCGAGCCGGCCGCTGCTACGAGGCTGACTCTCAGGCAAATGGAGATCTGCCCCTACCGTGCGGGTATACCCCAGGTAGATCTCCGAGATGTCCGTCGATCAAGCATCTACTTTTTTTGTACGAGGATGACACCGACAATCAAGAGGACGATGCCCACCAGACGCATGAAACTAAGCGGCAATTTGGCGACTCCGAACCATCCAAAAGTATCAACCAAACAGGAGCCTATCATTTGACCTAATATCGCGGAACAGATCACCGTCACCGCACCCAGGCGGGGGATAGAGAGAATATTGCCCAGAACATAGCCTATGCCGAGAAGACCGCCGAGGAAAGCCCAGGCGGGAGCAGTCTGCATCCCTTTGAAGCCTGTTCCGCTGCCGAATGCGGCCGTCAGACAGGTGAGGATTAAACCGCCTGACAAAAATGAAATCGCAGAACTCAAGAGAGGCGACTCTACTGCAAGCCGCAATCTGATGTTGATTGGACCCTGAATTGCGATGCAAAAACCTGCGGAAATCATCAGAAGAATTAACAGCAAGCGCATAAGATAGGGTGTAAAGAGAAACGAAGTGATGCAAATGATATCCGGATAAGACTACTTCGCCGTTGCGCTGGTGACTGTTCGTTTGGTCACCCGGTTGCCTCGCGACTTTGGGCCCCGCACGACAAATTCGTCAGCCGCGAAGGCTTGCTCGTCAAATCTGGCACCTTTTACATGCCTGTATTTGAGACGAATTTCAGTCACAGAGCGATCGGTCAAGCACTTGATTTTTACGTGTTCCTGAGCGCAATTGTAGTCGCGATTCATAATGGCTCCCCCAAAAGTAAATCGTTTGATGAACGTTCCAGCGGAGGTGCTATAAACAATCGTAAAAATCTTGTCACGATCAAAGATATTATAGTAGGTGAGGTTCTTGTCGACATAGAACTTTTCCGGAGGTGGCATGACCTGATACCGGCCATCATCCCAAACCAGAAGCAGCCGATCAAGAGGCGAGCATCGGAAGGAAGCGTCGCCCTTTAGAGCGTGTCCGAGAAAACCCCGTTCGTTGTCAAATACGATGGCCAACTCGTTCGCGGTCAGTTCGCGAACATCTATCTCTTCTGCAGTGGCCGACTGAGTGCGCCGCTTAAATTGCTTGCCGTACTGAGCGACGAGTCGCTGGAGGTAATCGATCGCGAAGGCAGGGACGTTTTTCAAACGTTTTTCGACATCCTTCAGATCCCGCCGAATCTTAAGGCTCTCTTCCTCGTTTTTTTTTAAGTCGAACCTGGAGATGCGCTTGATGGGCAGGCTTAAGAGCATTTCAACATCAGGGAGTGCGATTTCGCGGGCCAGTTGATTCTTGAATGGATGAAGTCCTTTAAGGACAGCCTGCTGCACTGCCTCATACGATTCACACTCTTCAATTCGTTTGTAAATGCGATGGGCTATAAAAATCTGGATAAGCGATTTCCAATGCAGTTCATCGCGAAGCTCCGTTTGACGGAGTTCGAGCTCCTTTGTTAGGAGGGAGAGTAATTGTTCGGTATTGAATCGGATGACCTCTTCGACGTCCATCTGGACCGGTCGATCTCCTTTGATGACGACGATGTTGGAATGGATCGTTACCTCGCACTGGGTGAAATGGTAGAGAGCCGCAATTGCTTTTTCCTGGTCTTCTCCCGGAGACAGGGTCACCAGAATTTCAACGTTCGCTGCTGTGAAATCGTTGATCGAACGGATCTTGATTTTGCGCTTTCTTGCCGCTTCTTCGATGGATGCTATGACCGATTCAGTTGTTGTTGAGGAAGGTATTTCGCGAATGACTAGCTTGTTGGAATCGTGCTTTTCAATCTTTGCGCGGAGCTTTATCTTCCCGTTGCCCTCATCGTACTCGCTGCCATCCATGAGGCCGCCCTGTTGAAAATCCGGGAGGAGCTTAAATCTCTTACCCTGCAGAACGGAGATTTGCGCTTTTAGTAGCTCTATGAAATTGTGCGGCAGTATGCGAGTTGAGAGGCCTACTGCTATGCCCTCAGAGCCGAGCGTTAAGAGCAACGGAAGCTTGCTTGGCAGCAGGAGGGGTTCACGATTCCTGCCGTCATAGCTTGGAATGTAAGTGGTTAACTTCGAATTGAAGATCTCGTTGCGCGCTAGATCGGTGAGACGACATTCGATATACCGGGACGCTGCGGCGGGATCTCCCGTGAAAATATTTCCAAAGTTCCCCTGACCTTCAATCAGGTAGCTTTTGTTGGTCAGGTTGACTAACGCTTCTTCGATCGATGCGTCGCCGTGCGGGTGATATTGCATCGCGTGTCCGACAATATTGGCAACTTTGTTAAAGCGGCCATCGTCTTTCTCGTAGAGAGCATGCAAAATCCGTCTTTGAACCGGCTTCAAACCGTCCTCTAACTGGGGAATTGCTCGATCCCTGATGACGTAAGATGCGTACTGAATGAAGTTTTCATCTATCAGGTTTCTGAGAGGATCTTCAGGCAAATGGAGCAAAGCAGTGGTTTGAGCCATGGAAAAAGAGTGGCTGTTTTTTCGGGTCCCGATAGAATCCTAGAAAAGCAAAATCAGCTAGGCCGAAAATCTCACAGGCCAAAGCGCTCCGGGGTTGAAACGCCCGGGCTTAGTCCTTTTGCCCCTTCGGAGCAGGATTCTAGCCGTTTACCTCCTCGAGCTGAAGGTGATCCATAATATATTCGCGTCGCTGGGGCGAATTCTTGCCCATGTAGAATTGAAGCAAGGGTTGAATCGCATGTGCGTCGTCGACGTTCACACGGGTAAGTCGCATGTCTGGGCCAATGAATGTCTTGAACTCCCCTGGTGAGATTTCTCCAAGTCCCTTGAAGCGGGTCACTTCACTGGTGCGAAATTTTTTGATAGCCTCATCGCGCTCTGCCTCCGAATGGCAATAGATGGTCGTTCTTTTGTCCCGTACGCGAAAAAGGGGAGTTTCAAGAATGTAGACAAATCCCAGGGTAATAATATCAGGAAAAAACCGCAGAAAGCATGTGATCAATAAATTTCGGATATGTAATCCATCTACATCCGCATCTGTCGCCAGAACCACCTTGCCATAGCGCAGGCTGCGCACGTTCTCTTCAACGTTCAAGGTGCGCATCAGGTTAAAAATTTCATCGTTCTTGTAAACGATCGTGCGGTTAAGGTCCCAGACATTCAGAGGCTTACCCTTAAGAGCAAATACCGCCTGCGTGTTCGGGTCGCGGCAACTGGTGATGGAGCCGGCTGCGGATTGACCTTCGGTAATAAAAATAGTCGACTCTGTGCCGCTCTGCCTTTCCATGTTCAAGTGAATCTTGCAGTCCTTAAGCTGTGGTATTCGAAGAGAAATCGCCGCGGTTCGCTCTCTTGCCAGTTTTCGCACATCCTGCAACTCTTTGCGGAGCCTTTGGGTCTCCTGGATTTTGGCAAAAAGTTTGTCGGCTGCCTCAGGGTTGCGATGCAGCAAACCGGAGATCGTTTCTCTAACCTTGTTGACGAGCTCCCCGCGGATTTCCGTGTTGCCAAGCTTATTCTTCGTCTGCGATTCAAAAACAGGATCTTGCAGCCGGATCGCAACGGCTCCAACCAAACCCTCGCGAACGTCGTCCCCTTCAAATTTGGATTTTGAGAAATCATTGATTGCCTTAAGTATACCTTCGCGAAAAGCGCTCAGATGCGTTCCGCCATCGGATGTGTATTGGCCATTCACGAATGAATAGTGATCTTCTGAAAGGCGATTTGTGTGCGTGAACGCGATTTCGAGCATCCTCTCACGGTGATGGACAATCGGGTAGATTGCATCCTCTCCAACGTCCTCCTGCAGTAAATCCTTCAGACCATTCTCCGAAGAATAGACCGTTCCGTTGAAACGTATTTTCAATCCGGCGTTTAGAAAGGTGTAAAGCCGAAGTCTTCGAATAACGTGCTCCTCGCGAAACCGAAAATTCTTGAAAATCGTGTGATCCGGTTCGAAGAGGATTTCGGTTCCGTCGGGCTCATCCTGTGTTCCTTTCTTCTGAGTTTTGAGCTCTCCTTTGGCAAAGCCGGCCGAGAAAAATTGTCCTTTGCGATAGCTGGTGACAGTAAATTTCGCAGCGAGAGCGTTCACTGCCTTTGTCCCGACGCCATTTAAGCCGACGCTGAACTGAAACACGTCATCGTTGTACTTTGCACCCGTATTGATCCGCGAAACGCATTCAATAACCTTTCCAAGCGGGATTCCGCGTCCGAAATCGCGAACGCGGACGACTTCGCCGTCGACGGAGACGTCGATTTGCCTGCCGTACCCCATGATGAATTCATCCACGGCATTGTCGATCGCCTCTTTGAGTAAGACGTAGATGCCATCGTCATAGTGCGTACCGTCCCCGAGCCGGCCGATATACATTCCGGTGCGTATTCGGATGTGCTCCAGAGAGGAGAGAGTCTTGATCTTACTTTCGTCGTAATCGTGTTTCCTCGGCGCCATAGATCGATCAATAGGATCCTTGAAAAGCAAAACCATCGAATGATTAATGTGCGGATACAGAAAAAACTTGACTCACCTGCGATCAGTTTTGCTTTTCAAGGATTCTAACGACGTGGGAGATCCTGCATCCGGCGCCAGGCGGCTACCACGGCCGGATCATTAATATATTTCACCAGGAGCTCTCCAAGTTTCTCCGCGAGATCGAGATCTTCTTTTGCGAAGAAGTTGAATCGTTCGATGGCCTTCTGACACAATGGAGGGGCATTTTCGACATTTCCCTGGTCCAGCTCGAATACGGCACGGTCGAGCGGAGCCATCTGCCGCCGCCAGTTGACCATTTCATCGACGTACTGATTGATCACCTCAACGGCCTGTTTTGAATCCGCGACAGCGTTAGCGCGCTTTCCGA
Organism: Chthoniobacterales bacterium; assembly: GCA_035938215.1. GTDB lineage: Bacteria > Verrucomicrobiota > Verrucomicrobiia > Chthoniobacterales > JAFAMB01 > DASZHC01. The sequence continues at coordinate 21,815 of DASZHC010000226.1, read as the reverse complement.
CGACGCGCAGGGTAGAAATATGAGTATCTATGACGTGCGCATATTCGTCACATAAATCGGCCAGGATGTTGCCGCCAGTTGACAGCAAAAATACCAATACCAGAAAACGGCAATGAGGTAAGGTCAGTGTCAACATGGACTTTCAGAAACGCGTATTCTGGAAATTACAACCTCCATGGAATTTTTCGGCGCACTCCGCGCGCCCGCTCTTCTTTTAATCGCAAAACGCCCGTAACTTCACGTCTTTTTGCTGAGTCGCTTCCGCGGATCATTCTCGTTATCCCAATTCGTATCTTCTTTTTGATGCTTGTTTCCCCATCCCTGATCCGCATCCAAAAGGCTTCCTGCGCTTTCAATGCCATCCATTGATAACAGTGGCAAGGGCTTCAATTTGCTCCGAAAAGTGGGCGGCGGAAAGCGCAATTCGAATGCGCGCTGATCCTCGAGCTACCGTCGGATACCGAATCGCCGGAATTAAAAAACCATTCTCGAGGAGAACCTCCACAAGTCGAAGGGACCGCTCTTCGGCCCCGACTAACACCGGTATGATGGCACTTTCAGGACTGCGACTATAAATTCCTTCGATTTCCAACCGTTTCGAAAGAAGCCCGATGTTTTGCCAAAGCCTTGTTCTCAACTGATCCCCCAGGTCGCTTTGCAGAATTTGTAACGAAGCAGAAGCCGCAGCAGCTAGGGCAGGCGGTGAAGAGGTAGAGTAAATAAAGCTTCTCGCTCGATTCACTAGAAGCTGGACGAGTGTGTTTGAACCGCAAATGAATCCGCCGCTCACTCCGATGGCTTTACTCAGCGTCCCCATCTGAATGTCGACTTCACCTGTCAGCCCCAGAGCGTTGACAAGCCCCGTGCCTTTGGGACCGATGATGCCTGTTGCGTGCGCTTCATCGACGAACAGGAGTGCTTCAAATTCGTTCTTCAGCCGAACGATCGCCGGGAGATTTGCCAGATCGCCATCCATGCTGAAAACAGACTCGGTTGCGATGAGCGGCTTCTTGTCAGGATGATTCTTGCGGGCCCAGGCGAGATGCTCCTTGAGCTTCGCGACATTGTTGTGCGGAAATACCCGTATGATAGCGCCGGAAAGCTTCGCCCCATCGATGATGCAGGCGTGAACCAGTTTGTCCAGCAGGATGATGTCTCCGGGAGCGATCAGGCTGCAGAGGGTGCCGATTGCCGCGGCATATCCGCTGCCAAACAGCAGTGCGCTTTCTGTTCCCTTAAATGTCGCAAGTTCCTCTTCCAGTTTCTTGTGTAGAGATTGCGAACCGGTAACCAGTCTAGAGGCTCCGGCACCGACACCGAACCTCTCGATCGCTTCCTGAGCAGCAGTTTTGAGGAACGGATGCTGTGAAAGTCCGAGATAGTCGTTCGACGCAAAATTGACGAATCGCTGCCCGTTTACCATCACTTCAGGTCCGTCCACTTCTTCGATGGTCCTGATCTCACGGAGCAGCGAGCGAGCACGCAGATCGGAAAGGATTCTTTCGTAACGATCTGACGTTGAGGAGCTACTGGTTATCGGTTCCCGTTTCATTTTACGGTAGCATCCGTCGCGGCAGCTTGTTGGAGTGCTTTGTCGATTTGGTCATCCGGCTCAGCACCCAATTCCAATGCGCGATAATAGTGCCTTCGCGCCAGTTCGAATGAGGGCGGTTGACGCTCAAGATAAAGGACCGCCAAATCGAAATGTGCTTCGGCGTAGGTATCATCCAACTCGACGGCCTTGCGCATCTCCTCCTCTGCGCCTGATAGCCATCCTCGCTTTCGAATCAGAATTCCGAGATAGAGATGTGCTTTGGGATCCTTAGGATTGAGGTAAACGGCTTGGCTGAGAGCCGCGAGACCCGCGTCCAACTCATTCTTTTGATAGTCGATGATGCCAAGTGTAAGCCAGCCTTGTTGAGCGGAGGGCTCAAGCTGGACCGCTTTTTTTAGATGGGTTTCTGCCTGATCCAGTTCGCCAAGCCGAAACTCGGTTGAGCCTAGATTCAGCCATCCAATAGGATGTGTAGGAGCCAGTTCGGTGATTTTTTGAAAGTCGGCTTTGGCATCCCGAAATTTCCCGTCATGAAATTCCATGATTCCCTTCTCCACAGCGCGCTTCGCCTCGTCGGTCAATGTCGGTAGCGCCGACTCCTCGTTCTCAGCCGCAACGAGGCTGCCGGACGCCAGAGCGTAAGCGAACCAGAACATCATGCCGGCAAACAAAAGGGGCGAACATTGAATCTCAATCAATGGCACTATCTCTCTTTGCCCAATTCTTTTGCACGTTCTGCGGCGGCTCGCACAGCGGACATGACTGTATAGCGTAGGCCGCGCAACTCAAGAATTTCGATGCCGGCCATGGTGGTACCCCCTGGACTGGCGACCATCTCGCGAAGTTCGGCCGGATGCAGCTTGGTTTCACGAATCATCTGAGCCGAGCCTATGACAGTCTGAATGGCGAGTTCGGAAGCAATCTCGCGCGGAAGTCCCATCATCACTCCTCCGTCTGCAAGGGCCTCGATAAAAGTAAACACGTAAGCCGGCCCGCTTCCGCTTAGACCTGTAACAGCATCCAGGGCGGATTCGCGAAGGCGAAATACGAGGCCGACCGCAGCAAACAAGCTTTCGGCGACCTGAGCGTCTCCGGGCAGTGCATGGTCGCCGAGGGCATAGGCGGTGGCTCCCTTCTTGACCAACGAAGGGGTGTTTGGCATTGCCCGAATCACCCGCGTGCGGTGTCCGGCCGCATCTTGCAGAGCTTGCAGACTTACTCCGGCTGCGAGCGAGATCAAAAGCTTACCGTCGAGGAATTGTCTCACGTCGCGAAGTACCTGCACTGAATCGGCCGGCTTCGTCCCGAGCACGATCGTGTCCGCCTGTTGGACCAGTGCTTTGGGAGAAGCGGCAAGGCGCAACCCGTACCGCTCTACATCTTTCGCGATCGTTTCGGGATGCCGATTAACAACTAGAATCTCTTCGGATTTACAGGCACCTGCTTGCAGCATTCCTTGCACCAAAGCCGACGCCATTTTGCCGAAGCCTAAAAATCCAAATGTCATTTTGAGAGAAAACTTCCGGTTCAGTACGCGCTTCCTGGAGAGTCTGCAAGCCTGTGCAAGAATTCATAGTAAACTGAGGCGCAGTTTAGCGGCCGAGCGGGTTCGCGTTTCGGAGCGATTTGCATTATGCTGGACGCCAACGGCGATAGGTCCCGTATGCATCGGCAGATTGCGGCTCCGAACACCACTTTAAGGAAGCGGCGAAAATGGAGATGGCCAGTGACGCTCGCGTGTCTGCTCGCAATTGCTATAACCTGTTTGGTCATCGCCGGACGAGAACCTGCACCGGTCACCGTCACGACCGAAAAGGCCGAGATCAGGGATATCACGCAAGTTGTCTCTGCCACCGGAAAGATTCGGCCGGAAATCGAAGTCAAGATTTCTCCGGAAGTCGCCGGTGAAATCGTTGAAATGCCGGTGGTCGTCGGGCAAGCCGTCAAAAGGGGTGACCTTCTGGTGAAAATCAAACCGGACAATTACATAGCTCGGGTGAAGCAAGCGGAAGCGTCTTTGAGTAGCGCCCAGGCGGACAGTTTGCAACGCAAGGCGCAAGCGCTGAATGATCAGCTTGATATGCACCGGGCTCGAGATCTTTTTGGGAAGCATTTGCTTTCTGAAACCGACTACAAGGCGGCGGAGACGAAGGCTCAAGTTTCACAGGCGTCCTATGAATCTGCGCTGCATCAGATCGACGTGGCCAGGAGTAACCTGGACCAGAATCAGGATTTGCTAGGCAAATGCGTCATCTACTCACCAATGGACGGAAGGGTAAGTGTATTAAACAGCGAAATCGGCGAGCGAGTTGTTGCTACGGGCGATTTTGCCGGGACGGAGGTCATGCGGGTAGCAAACCTCGGGTCAATGGAAGCTCGCATTGATGTAAATGAAAACGATGTGGTCAGCGTAGATCCGGGTGACAAGGCGCGCATTAGAGTAGATGCCTATCCTGACGCGATCTTGAACGGACTCGTGAGGAGGATTGCCAGCACCGCCACCGTCAAAAACGAGGGCACCCAGCAAGAAGTCACGAACTTTGAGGTCCGGGTGCAGATCGTTGATCCCAAAGAGCAGCTTCGACCGGGGATGAGCGCAAGCGTCGATATTGAAACTCAGACGGTTCGGAAAGTGGTTGCGGTGCCTCTGCAGTCGGTCACAGTGCGCGGCCGGACCGACGGGCGAACGGCAGAACAGTTGAAACATGAACGGGAGAGGCAGACCGGCGTTAGTTCCACGGAATTGGAGAAGCAAACCGTAAAGCAGCTCCGACGCGTCGTTTTTCGAAAAAAGGGAGACAAAGTCGAGCTTGTGCCGGTGCAGACGGGAATCGCGGACAACAACTACATGGAAATCAAGTTGGGAGTCCGACCTGATGACGAGATTGTTTCCGGTCCTTATTCGGCCCTTAGCAAGGATCTGGAGGACGGTTCGACAGTGAAAATAGAGCGACGAAAAGATGCGAATTGAGTGCAATATTCCGGAGTCTCAGCGCAAGGTTCGCCCAAGAGGTCCGGTCGTTATCCGTATTGAGCAAATAAGGAAGGAATATCTCATGGGGGAAACGACGGTGCGGGCGCTGAAGGGTGTTGACCTTCTCGTTCACCGAAATGAGTACATGGCTATCATGGGCCCATCCGGGAGTGGTAAATCAACCTTAATGAACATGATTGGCTGCCTCGATACGCCTACCACAGGACGATATGAATTAAACGGGAGCGACGTTGCCCTGATGGAGGACGATCAACTCGCGGAGATCAGAAACAAAGAGGTAGGCTTCGTCTTTCAAACCTTTAATCTGCTTCCCCGCTCGACAAGTCTTCAAAATGTGGAGTTACCCTTGGTGTACGCAGGTGTGGAGTCTGAGGAGCGGAGACGGCGCGCCGAAGAAGCCCTGGAAGCCGTCGGTCTTGGAGACCGAATCTATCATAAACCGAATGAACTTTCAGGCGGTCAGCGGCAACGCGTGGCTATTGCGCGTGCCCTGGTTAATAATCCCTCCATCTTACTGGCAGATGAACCGACTGGAAATCTTGATTCTGGAACCGGTCGAGAGATCATGGCTATTTTCGAGAACTTGTATAATCGAGGCAACACGATTATCGTCGTAACACACGAAGAAGAAGTTGCAAGCCATGCGCGGCGAGTCATACGACTTCGTGACGGGTTCATCGAGAGTGATCAGGAAGAAGATTCATGATCCGGAAGGTTTGGCTTGAAGTGGAAGAGGGGACCCGTATTGCCGCTGTGCAGATTGCGGCAAATCGCACGAGATCAATACTTACCGCTCTGGGAGTAATTATTGGCATCATTGCAGTTACACTCATGGGCACTGCAATTCGGGGAATCGATATTGGTTTCAATCGCAGCATGTCTGGTTTCGGGGACGACGTTCTTTACGTTGAACAATATCCATGGAGTAGCGCCGCCGATTTTTGGCAGTTCCGGAATCGGCCGGACATTAAACTAACCTTGGCTGACCGATTGAACAGGATCATCGCAGAAAATCCGGAATCATTGCTTCAACTAGCAGTCGCCGCGCCGGCCAGCATTCAAACGGTATTTTACGGAAAGCGTCTCGTTTCCAACGTTTATACGACCGGCACAACGTGCGAATACGCGTATCTAGCGGCGACTAACTGTGACAAGGGGCGGTTTATTAACGAGGCTGAGAGCCGAGGCGGCAGAAACGTTTGTCTGATTGGGAAGGATGTGGCTGACGGACTATTCGGTGGCGCCGATTCGATGGACAAGATCATCAAGGTACGGGATCAGGAGTACCGGATCATCGGCGTGTTCTCAAAGCAGGGTTCGTTCCTCGGGATATTCAGTTGGGATTCTCAAGTCGTGATTCCGCTTTCCTCATACGTGAAATATTTTAAATCGAACCGGGAAAACGCTTCGATCAGGGTCAAAGTCCGGGACAAAACAAAGATGGTAGAAGCAAAAGAAGAATTACGCGGCATAGTTCGCAGAATTCGTGGGTTGCTTCCGGAGCAGGGGGATAATTTTGCGATTAATGAACAGCAATCTTTGCGTTCATCTATAGAACCCGTAAAGACCGGTCTTGCCATTGGGGGTCTTTTTATCACGGGCTTGGCGCTTTTTGTCGGCGCCATCGGAATCATGAACGTCACCTTTGTCAGCGTTCGAGAGCGTACGCGCGAAATCGGTACGAGAAAGGCTCTTGGAGCGACGCGACGGGCGATTCTGATTCAGTTTTTGATCGAGGCGATAGCAATCTGTGTCGGCGGAGGAATCGTTGGACTAATCCTGGCATTCGCGCTGTTCCACGTGATTAGCATTGCAGTGCCTGGTTTTCCTATTCAATTCTCGCCGTTTCTGGTTGTCACGGCTCTTTTCATATCCGTAATAACCGGAATTCTGTCGGGCTTTGCGCCGGCTTGGCAAGCGGCGCATATGAGTCCTGCCGAAGCTTTGAGATACGAGTAGAATCCTTGAAAACCAAAACTGATGCAGATGAGTCAAGTTTTTTTCTTTATCCGCACATTGATCATTCGGTGGTTTTGCTTTTCAAGGATTCTATAAGCGGGACTGCGATAGCTAAAGGCACCGGATTCCCACACAACTTGTAAATGCACGCACGAATCAAAAACCCAAACGTCGTATGCTTGCTGATCACACCCGGGCAGTGACCCCGAACCTTAACAAATCTCAGTCCCGCAAGAGCGAGGCCGCTTCGCCCAATCGGCGCCGCTCCCAACGCGACCTTGAGACCTTAGATCTCGCAAGTCTGAGGCGGCCTCGCTAGCGATGAAGTTGCTGGAGACGATGAGGATGGCGTGGAAGGCGCTCGGCACGAACAAACTCCGTTCAGCGCTGACTGCCTCTGGAATTACGTTCGGAATTTTTTCGATCATCAGTGTCATGACCGCGATTTCTGCGCTTCAGAGCTCGATTGAGACCGGACTGAGCTTTCTTGGATCGAATATTTTTCAGCTCTCAAAATACCCCATTGGAATTCACGTTGCTGGCGACGAAAAATATCGAAATCGAAGAAATATTGACTATGGCACCTACCTGAAATTTGCCCGGATGATTGGTGATCAGGCGCCGATTGTGTGTCCCAAGGTCTGGGACGACAGTACGCAGGGCGTATTCGAAAACAGGAAGACCAACCCGAATATCCAGCTCTGTGGAACCAATGAAGGATTCCTATCCGCGAACAATTTTCTTCTGAAAGAAGGGAGAAATCTTTCTCCTGAGGATGTCGAATTCACGCGAAACGTTTGCGTAGTCGGGCGACAGATTATTAATAGGCTCTACCCCCAGGGAAGCGCCATAGGAAAAATGATAAGGCTAAATTCCAAGGAGTACGAAGTCGTCGGAACTCTTGCCGAAAAAGGAGGTGGTTTTGGCACGAACGATGATAATATCGCCCTGATTCCGATAACAAAATTCTTTGAAAATTATGGTACCCAGCAACGATCGCTGAACGTTGCTGTCGAAGCTCAGAATCAAATCGCCTACGAACGGACTATGGGTATTGCAATCGGAGCTTTTCGTGAGGCAAGGGGATTGCGTCCGGAAGAGGCGAACGATTTTGAGATCTATAGTAACGACTCGATCCAGGGAGTGTTTCGCAGCATCGCTGGAAACGTCAGAATTGGGGCATTTATAATAAGTACAATTGCATTAATTGCTGCCGGCGTAGGCATCATGAATATCATGTTGGTGAGCGTCACCGAGAGAACAAAGGAAATCGGAATGCGCAAATCGGTGGGTGCGCGAAAGTTTGATATCCGCATGCAGTTCCTCTTTGAGGCATTGTTCCTGTCGCTTATGGGAGCGATAGGCGGAATTGTTCTCGGCGTTGCCGCGGGGAATGGACTCGCGATATGGCTGCGGGCAGCGACAATCTTTCCGTGGGATTGGGCGTTAGTCGGCGTTGTTTTTTGTTCGGCGATCGGAATTGGATTTGGACTTTACCCGGCTCACAAAGCGGCTTCGCTGAATCCAATCGAAGCACTTCGACACGAATAGGGAGGACAGCTTCTGTCGGACGTTATTGGCAGGGCACGTTATATAGGGAGGGACGGTCTCCGTGCTGTCCGACTTTTCTTTTTGTCGGCGCGGGAATGGCGAAAAATGGGACGGGACGGAGCCCATCCCTCCCCGGTAGGAGGAACGAGGCTTCCTTTGCAGGCTCAGCCCTACAATCTGGACATCAGAGCGGCTCGGCTTTTAGGTAGACGCCCAAAGGTTGAAACGATCGCCTCAGCGGCGGGATGGGAATCGGACGAATGCAGTCCTAGACAATTGCACAGTTCCAATTCGAAAAAGAGTACGCCTCTTTGCTCAGGTGTCTTTGAGTTAAGATAATTGAGGGCGCGCAGCAAAAGCCGATAGATATCTGTCACAGGATGATCGGATTCCGTCACGACTTCGATTAGTTCGACGAAATAAGAAGCAACGCTCGTCTTCAGATAATCTGTTCGTATCCGATCGAACGTCTCGCGAATAGAGACTTCGCGAAGCGTGTGAAGATCGGTCTTTCGCGACAGGCTCAGCATCAGGTCGCAATGGAAAAACAAATCCAGTTTGCCAACAAAAGGGCTCTTTTGCCGGAGCGCTCCTTTTGCCATGGTCTTCAATCTGCCGTGGCTATCCGTAAGCCAGGTGATAATCAAACTTGTATCCGAAAACCTTGTGCGTCGCAGTACGATCCCATTCAGCGATTCGGTCATCGCGATTTCCGATCAACGTGGCGGAATTGAGAACGCCTGGTTGTGCACTGCCAGCGCTGCCTCTTTCACTGCCTCACTCATTGTCGGGTGAGCGTGTACTGTCCTGCCAAGATCTTCGGCGCTTCCGCCAAACTCCAGCACTGTGACTGTTTCCGCGATCAATTCGGAAGCACCAAATCCTACAATCTGTGCCCCTAGCAATCTATCAGTTTTCGGATCCGCCAATACTTTTGCAAAGCCCTGGCTCTGGTCATTGGCAAGCGCGCGACCATTGGCAACAAAAGGAAATCTGCCAACTTTGACTGCAATTCCATTTTTCTTTGCGAGTTCCTCGGTCAGGCCAACGCCGGCTACCTCCGGATTTGTGTAGATGATATTCGGTATCGCGTCATAGTTTACATGACCCGCCTTGCCGGCAATTCGTTCGACGCAAGCAACGCCTTCATCCTCTCCTTTGTGGGCAAGCATCGGTCCTTCGATAATATCTCCAATCGCGTACAAACCGGGAACGCTTGTGCGATATGAATTGTCGGTGGCTACACGACCCGTCTTCGTAACCTTAAGTCCGAGGTCATTTGCAACGGCGTTGTCGAAAAACGGCCTTCGGCCCACAGCCACCAGGACCTTCTCGGCGGAAAACTCAAGTTTCTGTTGCCCTTTGCTTAGGGCTTCCACGTTGGCGCCCCCCTTTTGCACCGTTACGCCGGTTACAGAGGTATCGAGATGGAATTTCAATCCGTCGGCTTCGAGAGCCTTTTGAAGAGCCTGTGTAACATCCGGATCAAAAGTCGCCGCAATTCTCGGAAGAAACTCGATTACCGTGACGTTTGATCCCAGCCGGCTCCAGACAGAACCCAGTTCCAGACCGATCGCTCCGGCACCGATCACCAGCAAATCGCGAGGAACCTTCTCGAAGCCAAGCGCTTCATCACTTGTCACGACAATTTCGCGATCAATTGAAATGTTCGGCAATTCCGCGGGCACACTGCCGGTGGCAAGCACAACGTGCTTCGCGTCCAGTTCTTCCTGACTTCCATCCTTTTTCGCCAAGACGACCTTGCCGGGACCAACGACTTGCCCAACTCCAAAGAGACGGGTGATCTTATTTTTCTTCATCAGAAATTCCAAGCCTTGCGTCAGTTGCCGCACAACTTCCTCCTTCCTTTTCATCATCTGGTTCAGGTCCACCGAAATCTGCTCGAACTTTAATCCATGACGAGCGGCCTGATGATGAGCAAAGTGAACGTGCTCCGAGGATAACAATAGCGCCTTACTGGGAATGCAACCGATATTGAGGCAGGTGCCGCCCAGAACTTCGCGCTTGTCAATAATGGCAGTATTTAAACCGAGTTGCGCGGCCCGAATAGCTCCAGTGTACCCTGCCGGGCCACCGCCAAGAACGATGATTTCGAATGACGCCATGCCATTATGGTTCACTCAAAGAGGGGAGGGATCAATGAGGGATTCGGAATTCAGAAGACCCTAGGGACGGACGGCATCCGTGCCGCCCCATTTTTGCTTGTTGCCGGGGCCAGAAAAAGTCGGACGGCACGGAGGCCGTCCCTATCATGCAAACCCCTCAACTCCTACCTTCCATTTCCATCCGCTTGCGCGGCTGCTGCCGGTAAGTCTCGCAGATCGAAAATGCGCCCCCAAGGACCTTGGGCCACGATTCTGCACGTGTCTTCCCATTCCTTGTCGGAATCGGGGTAGTTAGCCTGCTCGAGCGGTCCCCAGAACAGGTAGTCAACTCCTAACTCTTTAGCCACTGCCTGCCAACCCGTTTCTGATTCCATCAAGGACTCGAGCTTCAACTCCACGGGGCGATAGTTAAGTCCATGACTCCAAAGATGCCCCGGAAAGCCCATGACGACCCGATGGCCATTAACCAGCAAGGGATGATTATAGGTCGGGTAAATAGCGAAAACCGCCTCTGGAGGAAACGTGCGGGTAGCAGCCGATACCTGCCTCCACTCACTGGCTCGGCCTATCTCAAAGCCTTCCGGGTTTGCTAGGGTGCCGCCGAGGAGACTGATGCCTCCGGAGAAAAAAAGCCCCACGATAATGGGAACGCGGGCGAGCAGCGGCCAGTTCTTCAAAACTCCTTCCCACAAACAGAAGAGCATGACCAGATACGCCCAAAAAAAGAGTTTCGTATTGTCCCATTCCCACGGTGCGAATTTAACAAAGCAGCATGCTAGGAAGACAAAAGCTGAGGGAAAAAAGAAAAGTCGGAGCATTTGTTTTCCATCCCGTACCAATAGTTTGGCTGGGAGGCACAGGTAGATTAGAAAAGCGATGCAAGCGGGTAAAAAGAGGCCGAAGTTCTGAACCCAGAACCACCAGGATGCTTCATGGGGATCAGCCATCCATCCAGGCTTCCAACCGAGAGCTCCTGTCTTTGAAAATCCGGTAACGCAGTAGACCCAGAAACCAGCGGGAAGAAGGGAAAGGAAAACCAAGCGAAGCAAATGGCTTCGCCAATTCGGGTCGCCGAACAGAAACCAGCAGAGCAAAAGAAATGAGAGGTACAGAAAGGTGTGGAGATGGAAAAGGGGCATAGTGGAGTAAAGTAGCCATTCGGCCCAGAACGGCAGTCCTCGATCCAGGTACCGCTGGAACAATGTCGTTCGCCAATGATGCAGGAGAAGCAAACCGGCGGGCACGGCGTAGAGCAAACCGCGTTGAGTAACGAACATCGCCAATGGAATCGATTTCCATGCAAGGTCCTGCTGGTAATCCTTCAAGGCGAAGGATTGGAAGAAAAGGAATCCGGCCAATCCTCCGTTGAAAAGAAATGCGGTTACGCCAAAGGAACCATTAAACAGGAAGAGTGCACGCAGAGTCAAAAGCGAACCGAAGAGAGCGACGAGGATGATACCGGCTTGCAATGCGAGCCCGACCTGTGCCAACTCTGCGTTGAAGAGATTAAGGCCGATCGGGTAACGGAGTTTGTCAAACGCGAAGATTGGATTATCCGGCCAGTATCGGGGACTGCTTCCCAGGTAGTTGATATGCGTCAAGTGAAGGCAGATGTCTCCAAGATTATTACGCGATAAAACTCGGATGCTATCGTTTACGACGAAGATCACCTGGCTAAACTGCCTTACGGTAAAGGCGAGAAACAGCACTGACATCAAGACCGAGATGATAGACGCGGAATTGCCGACTTTGAGAGGTTTTTGAGCGTGCCACCCCCACAGGAACGCCGCCGAGACGATGACACCTGCGGAGAGCGCCAAAGCGGATGTTGTGGGCGTCAATTCCCAAGGAGAATAGCTGAACAGGACTCCGAAAACAGTGGCGCTGGCGATCCAGCCTGTACCAAAAAGAAGAAAGTTCATTCTTCAGATTGCCCTGGATCGAAGTCTGCCTGTCTGCCTGGGAAGATGTCTCGAAAAGTATCGTATTTGAAGTAGACCCGACTTCCTTCCATGCCGTCGCGAAGCCTGAAATCTTCGATGAAATATCTGTCCTTCAGATTCTTTTCGAAGTCGTCGGCCTTGTCTTCATCCAGGACGATGAAATCGGCGTCCATCTCCTTAGGCCATTTGCCTTCTTCGCCGCCGTAGTAACCGATATCAGCGACATCGCCGAGCAGCCATGGAATTGGAAAATAACTGGATAGTAAAACGGTACCCTTAAGATCCGCTTTGGCCTGTGGATCCCTGGCTAATTTAGCCAGGATGGGGTCTACCAGACTATGGTAGTCACGAAACGTCTGAACATAAACATAGCGCTCTTTCGGGTCGTCGAAATGGACAAAGTTTAAATCATAAGACTTCCAGGCGGCGTGTCCGAACAGTGGCAATGCGACAAGTGTTGAGATTACGCGGTTGGTCCGCGTTGCAATAAACTTCAAGAATGCTGCCCCAAGAAACAAGAAAGGCCAAGCAACCGAAATGATGCACCAAGGGGTCTTGTAGGGAACGATACTATAGACGAATAGAGCGACCAGGCCATAAATCGCAAGGAACCGAAGACCGGAATTTCCCCCGAACAGGAAGCGAAAAGAAAAAGCCAACCCTAACACCGCAAGCCACTCATAATCCAGCAACAGCCGCACCCAATACCAATTCAATTTGAAGTTCACAAATGAAGCCAAAACAGGCGCATGCGCTAGAAAGGATGGCACTAAAGGTAGAAAATCGAAATCGGCTTTGCCGTGTCCCGCTGCTTCCATGCCTGTCTTTGTCCATGGAAGGAAGGTTCTGAACAGATCCGCCAAGCCTTTCCAATGTCGAAAATTTCCGGAATAGAAAAATATGATCAGAACCAAGCCAACTGCCGTTGCGCCAATGATGTGATTCATCGGCAGCCTGCCTTTGCCGCGGCTCAGTTCTGGGCTTGAAGGAAAGAACCTGTTCAATATTGCGATCCCGACGCCGGCACAAAACAGAGAGAAAAGGTGAATGATATAGGTTTCTTTTGTGAGAATCATGCCGGTCAGGCCCAGGATGCCTCCCCAAAAGTACTTAGGTTCTCTGGATGTCCAGATGCCCAAAAGTCCCCAGAAGGTAACGAGCAGAAAAAGCACCAGCCATGATTCATGGATGGAATAGCGATTGTAAAAGATAAATCCCGGAGAAATTGCCATCGCAAGCGACGAGAGATAGCAGATTGTCCGGCCGAAAAACGGTCGATAGAGGAAGACCCAGAAAATGCTGAGCAGGCTCACAAGCACCACCGGCAGCCGCAAGGCCCAAAGATTGCGGCCGAACGACATGAGTGAGAAAAAAAGAACATAGAAGTGCAGCGGTCCGTGATAATTGTTCGGATCGTACGAGTAGTACCCGTTCTTAGCCATTTGATCGCAGAACCAGCCGTTAATTCCTTCATCGAAATGGGGCGGTTTAATGTCCAGAAACGCGAGCCGAAACACCGCCGCGAGCAACAGTATCAGTGCCGGAAATAGGAGTTGACGCTTAAACATTCTGAGCTGTAACCGAGAGGGCGCAGATATATATGCGAAGACGGCGATATTTCCAGTGAGATTCCGACCGCCTTTTCAGCAATCATAGCCGGCCGTAAAAAGATTGGAGTTGGCATCAGCCCGTTTCAATGCCCTATTTAGCTCTTTTGTTGCTCCATGCGTTAATGGGCCTAATGAGACCGACGAATTTCCAGCCGCGCCGCTTAATACTCATCAGAGGTGCATTTTGGTTCGCCTCTTTGAGTCTCGCGTTTTGCGCTATTCAAGGGACGTCGGGGTATCCTTTTCGCCTGACGATCGCACTCGATCCGGCAAAACTCCACCCCACAGGAGGATTCGCTTATTCATCGCCTTTACCGCTTCGATACTCGCCGAGAGGCGCTCAAACCGATTCGGTCAACATCCGAGAAAACGGCAAAATTTTTTCCGTCTATTCGCCGCGCGAAGGCAGCGTAGCCAGGGTTGGGCAGGGGATCTTTTCGGTTCCTGAACAAGGGCGCTTGGTTTTTTCGACTACTGATGGTTCTGATCCGAGAACGAATGGCAGAAACTACAGTGTGGATTTGCCCCTTCGTGTGTCGAAGGGCGCGCTACCCGTCTGCTTCACAGTCTGGTTGTTTGCATCCGCATTTGTTCTTCTCAGCCTGCGTGACCCCAGAGAAATAGCATCGCTTTGGAGGCGACGGATTATCACCGGCGTGGGTTCGATGATTGCGTTTTTCGGGAAATGGCCGGCAATTCTTCTTTCCCTACCATCGATCTACCTCTTGGGACGCTACCCACCTCTATGGAAGGATATCGACGCGGTTGGTCAACTCGCGCTCCCGGCCAGTGACCTCAACATTTTGCATTTTCCACCGGTTTATTGCTTTCTGGGACGCATTCCGTTTGCAATTGCCTCGCTGTTAGCTGGCGGGCGCCAACCGCCGGTCTCACTTTTCGCACAGCAGGAGCCTTCGCTACCGGGTGTTTATCTCCTCGTAGTCATCCAGCATGCGCTTTTGATCGGCGCCCTGACGTACACAGTAATCTCTGTGACGCAGAACCGGATGCTGCGATGCTTTTTTGCGCTGTTTTTAGCATCGCAAAGCGCCTTTTATACGCAGGTACAATGTTGCGGATCAGAGGCGCTGAGCGTGTCTGCAACTTTCGCAACCATGGCCGCTGGATTTTCAATCCTTCGCGGTTTGCGACCGGCCGCATGGTTCATTTATGGTGTGGCACTATTCCTAGCGATCGGCAGCCGGCATATCAACCTCATTTTCGCGGTGTGGCTGCCCGCGACGATGGTTCTGCTCGGTGTGGCTGCGAAAATCGGCTGGCGCTCATCGCAAATTGAAGAGTTTCGCGGGCGGGCCTTTGCAGCCGCAGCATCGATAGGGCTGATTGCTATCGGGCTGAATCTCTGGATCGCTCGATCGCTGATCGCTGCCGTACACGATGAGTATCGGTCTACTCTTGGCCGTACTTTGAGCGACCGCATCGGAACCTTTCTTGATGAATTACCGGTCACCGAACGGCTTCAACTTGCCCGGAATCTGAGTTCAAAAACCGCCGATCCGCAAGTACGATATGCGATCGAGTCACAAGCAAAGGTCGGTCCGTATTATAAAGGCTCTGCACAGAGGATCGCAGAGTATCTAGCTCGGTCGGGTGTCCCTGCGCAGAAGATTAGCGTCCAACTTGACCGTGTTGCTTTAGTGGCGACCACGCGCTATCTGATGACGTTCCGTCCCGAGTTGATATCGGTAATTTGGAACGATTTTCTCAGAGGCCTTCTGGACACAAACAATGCGCAGGTAGCCTTGTCACCATTCCGTGCGAACCTATACTGCGCCCTGGATAAGAGGAAGCGTCCGGACGCTTGGGTTGCATTGCAAGCGTTGCCGGGCGTTGATATGGTTCGTGCGACTGTTACCGTCGATGCAGCGAGCTGTGATCCTTACGTCACTTGCGGTCGCAACCTACCGATCGGACTTCTGATCTTTCTGGCGATCCTTCTAGGCGGCATATCTTGCTTGATTGATCGGGAGATGCCGGGAACCATCCTCATCAAATGGTCTGTTTTGATTGTAGGTATTGCCGTATTCGCGGCAAATACGATCTGTGTCTATTACACGGAACGCTATACGTTGCCCGTTTTCCTTTCGGCTGTGTTTGCATTGCTTATTGCTTTAGCGCGTTTAGGTAGGCAGAGAGTCGAAGAGGTTAGCCTACGCGTTTAGCTCCAGATCCGTACATCTCGCTCTTCTGAGCGCGGCCTTGCTAGTAAATTTGATGAACAATCACCCCAAATTCTCACGAAGCTGTCTTAGTCTCACAGCCCACACATCGTGGTGATTGTCCCAAGCATTCTTCAGGTACAAAACGGGCTCGAAACCGAGCGCAGTTACTTGAAAAGAAACCCACTCAGGAGAGCTCAACGAAACCCCATATCCCGGTGACTTTCGGTAATCGCTATAGCCAAATCCATGCGCTCCGTGTTCCTCCAAGATCTTCGCAATGCGCTCGGGTTCCAAACCGTAAAACCGGGTTTCACCCTCCCTCAATCGCCGTTCTGCTTCGCTCCCGTGAGTACTAAAGACAGCCATTCCGTCCTCAGTCAGGACAGAACGAAAAAGCTTCAATAAAGTCGTCCATCGTTCCGCACTCATATGGGTGAACAACGACCCGACCCAGATCAAATCAAATCTCGTACCAAAAACCAGCCGCGAAAAATTTGCGTCCGAGTACACCGGCGCTGCTCCGAATGCTTTGGCACAAAAATCAACGGCGGCTACATTCACGTCCGCCGCTGTCAGCGCGGCATGCGGAAAACGGGCAGCCAAAGTGCGCAATACACGGCCATGGCCGGAACCAAAGTCCAAGATCGATTTAACAGAGGTCTTAGCTGCTTTCTCTAAGGCCTGCTCGACGCAAAACAGCGCGGAGTAGCCGACACAGAAGTAATGCGTCGGATCGATTTCGTACATCATGTCCTCACGATCGACTCGCAAAGAGACCTTCGGCCAATCGGATCTACCGGTCTTAGAACTCATCAGCTCCAATGCCTCCCGCAGGCCCGCTGCAAGGAATATTCGATTCCAGCGGATCCACTTCCGGAGCCGTTTTGGTAACTTCGAATTTTTGTTTGTGATCGTCTCTCGGATCTTTCGATATAACGCGCTCATCCTTGCATCGCTATCCAAGAAGCTTAAAAGCTTCGACCTCTGGGCGCCTTCTTTCAGGAACCGTAAGCTCATTAGCGCGAAGGTCGAAATATTGTCAAACCCTGTGTATCGGGGACGAGCGTATCCTTACCAAAATTACTGGTGAAGCCGTTGTTGAATTGTTCCCCACTGACGACAAGCGCACTCCAGTAACCGGACACCGGATGTTCTTCAGAATTCTTCGTATGAAACGCTTGGATAACCCGCGGAGGTATTGGGCCCTTTGATTTTCGAACTAAATGATGTAAGGCTGATAACCGTGAGCACGACAAAGACGATCGATCCGAACATAACAATGGGAAAGCTTCTAAGTGGGTACCCGGGCGCTCAACGAGCGCTTTTTCGGGCCTACCATATCGGCGGATGCTCAAGCTGCGGATTCGGTCCAAGCGAAACGCTGAGTGAGGTCTGTGCTCGGAATAACAATCTGCCAGTTGACGAGGCAATTGATACGATCCTAGCCGGGTGCGAGGCCGATCAAAAGATGGAGATATCTCCGATGGAAGTTGCAGAACGACTTCGTGCCGGGGAGCAGATTGCGTTAATTGACGTTCGCAGCCGGGAAGAATGGGAGGCGGTCCATATTGATGGGGCAATCTTTCTGACACAAGACCTGATACAGGAAATCATTTCAGAATGGCCAAAAGACCGGGAGTTCGTGTTTGTATGCCATCAAGGCATCCGCAGTCTAGACGCCGCTTCATTTTTTGCGGGTCACGGTTTTCAAAATGTGAAATCGCTGGCGGGAGGAATCGACGCGTGGAGCACAGAAGTCGATCAGGCTTTGCCTCGGTACACGTTGGAGTGAGTGATGAGCCAGGCGGACGATTTTACTAAACGGGTCGAAGAAGCAATCAGGCACCCGAAAAACCTCGGTGAACTCGACGGAGCTGATGCGGTCGGGACGGTTGGGAGCGAAGACTGTGGCGACATGCTTCGGATGTGGGTGAAGTTTAAAGAGGTTGACGGTAAGCGGGTCATCGACAAAGCGACGTTTCAAACGTTTGGTTGCGAAACAGCGATTGCAGTAGCGAGTTTGGCAACTGAGCTGATTTCCGGCAAAACCGTTGAAGAAGCGCTTACCATGAGTGGCGACGATCTAGCGGCTCCACTCGGCCCATTGCCTCCTTTGAAAATTCATTGCGCGCAGCTCGTGGAAGGCGCGCTCAGGTCTGCGCTCGCGCCAGACGAGCAAAAGGCTGAGAGCAAAAACCTTGCTCCGACCTTGCTGCAGCAATTCCAATCCCCCAAACAAGAGTCAAAGAAAATAGTTTTAGGGAGTTCAAATGAACGACGATCTTGAAATTGCGCTAAAGCGCGATTGTGAAGCGATTCAAATTCCGGCCGGGCTAAAGACGACGATACCGGCCGGCACCAGGGTGATCATCACCCAGAGTCTTGGCGGAAGTTATACAATTGCCTGCGATTACGGGCTGTTCAGGATTGCCGATGAAAATGCTGATGCGCTCGGCTTGGAACCGCGTAGCAGCAAGGACAAGCACAAGAAAAGCGCAAATGAGGTAGACGAGGATGAGATTTGGGAACAGCTGCGGACCGTCTACGATCCTGAAATCCCGGTCAATATCGTGGATTTGGGTTTAGTCTACGATTGTCAGATTGTAACGGACCGGGACGCCGGCACGAAGGTTGAGGTCAAGATGACTCTCACAGCTCCGGGATGCGGCATGGGACCGGCGATCGCCCAGGACGCCCGATCCAAAATCTTAGCGATCCCGGGTGTTGACGAAGCAGATGTTGAGCTGGTTTGGGATCCCCCGTGGAACCAGTACATGATCAGCGAAGCTGGAAAGATGAAGCTGGGGTTGATCTGAGAAAACGGAAGACAGAAATCAGGAGTCAGAACACAGGAATCAGAATGCTGATTCTACCCCCCGTAAAATAAAACCGGCGCCTTGGCGGCGGCCCGCTTTGAACGCGACGAAGTTCAAGGGATTTACCCTTGAGATCTCAGTGCGCCGCGGCGGGATGAGATTTCCAGGGGGATTGATTTTTCCCGCTGGGCCATTATAGTCCGCGTTCACTTTGAGGAAAGTTTATGTCACAGCATCGTAGTTTAAAGGGCGCCAGCACGATTGTCGCAAAGCGAAATGTGCTGAAGCGATTTGAGCGTGTGGAATTGCTCAAAAAGCGCGGGCTTTTTAAGCCGGGAGATAAGGTAATCGGGTTACCGAAGACCAAACCGGACGCGTAGCGCGGATTTCACATCGTGCGGTTGAATCGCTTTCTGGCGCTGGCCGGGATTTCCTCACGACGAGGTGCGGAGGACTATATTCGTGAGGGCCGCGTCACGGTTAACAGCAAACTCATTACCGATTTAGCGACGCAAGTGTCACTCTCCGACCGGGTGAGGGTTGATGGGCGTGTTGTGCATCCCCAGGAGTTCGTCTATCTCCTGCTGAACAAACCGGCGAACTTTATAACAACCCGGTCTGACGAGGGATCCCGAAAAACGATCTACGACTTGCTCCCAGAAGAGCTGCCGAATCTGGCTCACGTCGGGCGTCTTGATAAGGAGTCCGAAGGGTTGCTTCTACTTACGAATGACGGTGACCTCGCTTTTCAAATCACTCACCCGAAATTCAAGCTGGAAAAGGAATATCTTGTTACGCTTGATCGGGAGTTCAAGCCAGAACACGCGGCGAAGACAAAAACGGGTGTGTATTTGTCCGAAGGCCGAGCTCGTTTTGAGGCGGTTTTCAAGGTCAATCGCCGGCAGGTACGCGTCATTCTCACGCAGGGACTCAAGCGTCAGGTTCGGCGTGTCTTTGCGGCCCTTGACTACAAAGTCAGACGCTTGCAGCGAGTTCGAATAGGACCGCTTACTGACCGGGGACTTCGCCCGGGCGAGGTACGGTTGTTGAGCAAGAAAGAGATAGAGTTGCTGACGAACCTGGGGTAGGCGACAGATGATTTTAGGGAGGGACGGCCTCCGTGCCGTCCCATTTATTATTTTCAATTCGAGTAACAGGAGAAAAATGAGACAGCACGCAGGCCGTCCCGCCCATAAATAAGCGAACTGCACCGCATGGACGCGCTCCCAAGTTCCTTGCACAAGTCGCAGAGCCGCAGGTACTTGTGAGCGCTAGCCAGCTAGTCGGCAAAGCGGCGCCGAAAAGTCGCGATCAGGTACTCGACGGAAGACTCCGCCGGAATGAATTCATACCGCTGACGACGGAACCAGGTTGTCTGCCGTTTAGCGTATTGTCTGGTTTGTTGGCAAATCAACGCAGCGCAGGCGCTTTCATCGAGCTCACCTGCCAAGAATGAGCGGATCAAGGAAAATCCTATCGCCTTTGATGCGGTTGGGCCGATCTTCTCAACGGCCGCCACTTCATTTACAACCCCACGAGCAAACATCTGCGCGACTCGCCTGTTAATACGCTCGATCAATTCTTCCCGAGGCCGCTCAAGAAAGAACCGTGGGATTGCCGGGTCCGGAAATGAGTCTGTGGCGAAGCTGGAAAATGGCCTGCCCAAGATGAGACATACCTCCAACGCGCGAATCACACGCCTCCTGTTCTGCCGATCGATGCGCTCGAAGGCAACGGCGTCTCGAGAAGCCAGTTCTTTCAATAGGGCAGGTGTTGATTGTTGTTCGAATTTGGACCTCAGAGCCTTACTTGAGGGAGGCAAGCAGGGTAATGGTTCCTCAAGAGCGCGAATATAAAACCCGGTTCCTCCCACGACCAGGGGAATGATCCCTCTTTGGTTCAAGGTGAGAATGGCCGGACGCGCAAGAGTAGCGTATTGATGTGCGTCAAATACATCGGTCAGAGGCACGCAGCCGACGAGATGATGTTTTATGGATCGTAGTTGCGACGGGGACGGTTTGCCGGTAAGAACATCCAACCCACGGTAAATTTGGAAGGCGTCGGCTCCAATGATTTCGGTGCGAAGCCTTTGCGCTACTTCGAGCGCCAAATCAGTCTTGCCAACACCCGTGGGACCGGCCACCACCATATATTTCGGATCCGGCATAAAACGAAAACCCGCGCTCTACAAGAGAGCGCGGGCGAGGTAGGACCTTCGAATACTTCAAATCAGGCGGCTCGCTCCATATCTGGAGTTTTCGCACCGCTAACGACCAATTTACGACCAAGGAACTCCTTGTCGTGAAGCTCCTGCACAGCGCGGCGAGCTTCCTCAATGGTTGTCATCTGCACAAATGCGAAGCCCTTAGAGCGCTGCGTATACTTGTGGCAGACGACCTCGGCATTGCGAACTTGGCCAACGCCATTGAAAAGCTCGAATAGGTCGCTTTCCGTAGCGTCAAACGATAAGTTTCCTACGTATAGCTTTGGAGAGGTGACCTCTACGAGTTCAGGCTTCCGGCTCACCTTTTCTTTGGCGGTCGGGCTCTGGACCGGTTTCTCTGGCTCCTGCTGAGAAGCGGTGTTCGACCGCCTGAAAAACGTGACTATTCGCTGCCAAAAGGTGAGTTTCGCCTTTGGAGGGGTTGGCGTTGCCGCTCGGCTTGAATGTCTTCGGCGTCCCCGTCTAGATCGTCGTCCTGAGTAATGCATTGATTGGGATTTCATTGGAACACAATTCTGAAGTTCATCAGGTGAAGGGCATGCACTACGCACACTGAGAAAGAACAGTTTGGGCGGAAATTAACCCTTTAAACCCAAGGCCTTCACCGCAACTTCCGGGAGCGCTCGAGCACCTCGGAAGGTGAGCACCAAATTCGGCCATCCGATGAACAGACTACCAAGGTATCCTGCCCACATGGAAGAGCCTGAGGCGATGCAGTGAATCCCACCTAGATTAAGGGCCCACAAACATCCTCAAGCCCGGGATCTCCCGTGTTACGACTCGATATATAATCGACCTGAACCATTCCGGCAACCAATTTCCGAAGTAGCATTTTCTGGCCGGCCCCTGGAGC
>DASZHC010000225.1:0-4162 GCA_035938215.1 Chthoniobacterales bacterium | reverse complement strand
AACGCGAAACGCATCAAACCCTACATGATCGCTCGTGAAGCGAATGCTCTGGGGGTGAAATTCCTTGTGCACGTCTTTTACTTTCTTCTTAGTCCTTTTTGAGGTCCGCGTACTGCTTGGGCTAATCAGCGCGGCGCCCATTTCCCTTAACTCCTTAGGAACAAGCTTGAAAGATCGACACCATTGGATTTGGAAATCTGCTGTTGGATTTCGCTTCTTTTCAGCTCGTCTTCCGCCACAGTATTAGGGGAACAGCCGCCAACTTAGTGTGCGTGAAGGCGCAAGAGAATGGACGAAATGACAAATATTAAATAAAAAATGACAGAATGCTTTTGGCGCCCTCCAGGGATTCGGCCAACTTTGATCATAGCGCGCCTGGAGGGCTGCGGTCCCTCGCAGCCGTCGTTGGAATCGCTAGAAAGCACCCAACGCCAGTGCGGTTCATTTGAACCGGCCTGACAAAGTCCAAGTCGGATAGCTTCGACGGCGCCAAGGGACTGGCGCCCTCCAGGGATCCCGCCAACATTGATCCATAGCGCGCCTGGAGGGCTGATATCAGTTCCGGAGTTATTCATGACCGAGCGGAGCGCCCCCCAACAAATAGGCGGAGCGACGTTGTGAATAACTCCGCCGCAGGCGAAAATATCGCCGGCGGACGTCCTGCCTCGGCTCGATCACGGTCACTGGAAGGCAACCGCACGACGGTTAACCGCAGACTACCGGGCGAGCCGGAGGCCCTTGCTACGACATCTAATAGAACGACGCCTCAAGAAGGCTACAATATCAGCTCGGTGGATAGCAGGGCAAAGGGACGAAAAAAGCAAAAAATAAAGCGTGCAGCAATGAACAGCCCGGAGCAAGGACCAGGTAGTTGGTTGGAGAAGCGTGGTTTTGGTGGACTGGATTGGGCCAGTCAGAAGCATAATGCTGTCGTAGTCGACCCCCTAGGCAAAGTAATCGAAGACTTCGAGATCGAACATTCGGCTTTGGGGTGGAAGAAGTTCCGCGAAATAATGCAACCCTACGGTGCAATTCCTTTTGCAATCGAGACCAGCCAAGGGGCGGCTGTTGAACAGTTATTGGAGGCCGGTATGGAGGTCTATCCACTCAACCCAAAGAGCGCTCAATCCTACCGAGAACGCAAAGCGCCCAGTGGAGTCAAAAACGACCGGTTGGACGCTTGGAGTTTTGCCGATGCCTGCCGCATTGATGGGCATGGTTGGAAAGCACTGCGCCCGGAGGATGCCCTGGTCAAAGAGTTGCGCCTGTTATGTCGTGATGAGGTAGTTTTGATCGAACAACGCACAAGCTTCATTAACCAGCTACGCCATGCTTTGGCCGAGTATTACCCCACAGCGTTGGAAGCTTTTAAGGATTGGAATTCAGTGGGTGCGTGGATGTTTGTGCAACGCTTCCCTACCCCCCAGCTTTTGAAACAGGCCGGCAAACGCCAATGGGAAAAATTCTTACATAGTCGCCATCTGTGGCGTACCGAGAGCGGCCCGCACCGGATGGAGCTCTTTGCTCATGCTACTGAGTTGAGTGGCAGCGTGGCCATGGCCAATGCCAAAAGTCGCTTGGCGCTCTCATTGGTCAGCATGCTCTTTGCGTTGGAAAAACAGCTCGGCATTTATCGCCAGCGCATCGAGGAACTTTTCCAGCGTCATCCCGACCACGACTTATTTGGTTCCTTACCTGGCGCCGGACCTAAGATTGCCCCACGTCTACTGTCCGAAATCGGCGATGACCGGGATCGCTTCGGCGAGGAACCCCAAGCTCTGCAGTGCTTGGCGGGCACCGCGCCGGTGACCCGCCAGACCGGAAAACCCCGGTGCAAGCCGCCGCGCTGGCCCGTGCACCAACGATGGGCCTGTGACAAGCACCTGCGCCATGCCATGCACCTGTTTGCCGAGCAAACCCTGACCCGCTGTTTCTGGGCCGAAATCTACTACCGCCATCATCGCCAAAAAGGTCGTAGTCACGCCGATAGCCTGCGTCGCCTGGCCCAGCGTTGGCTCAAAATCATCTTCCGAATGTGGATGGACCGAAAGCCCTACGACGCAATGCTGCACAACCAAAACCAGCTCAAACACGGCTCCTGGGTGCTACAAATCAACCCCACTTAACTGCAGCTAATTTGCAAAAAATTCCCTTGAAAACCGATAGAACGTCTGCGGTCCCTCGCAGCCGTCGCTGGGATTGCGCCACCAACCGGTGAACTGCGCCCGGCGAACGGTGAACCGCGAACGATGAACCGTGAACGGCGAACGCCTACAATAGCCGGGAAACGAAGTCGTCCTTATCGAAATACGCAAAATCGGTCACTTTTTCGCCGGTACCGATGAAACGCGGCGCAATTCCAATTTCGTTCTGGATTGCGACAACGATGCCGCCTTTGCCCGAGCCGTCGAGCTTCGTGACAACCAGCCCCGTTAATCCAATCGCCTGCTTGAATTCTCTCGCTTGAACCAGCGCATTGCTGCCGGTCGTTGCGTCAACTACCAATAAACATTCGTGCGGAGCCTGTTCGTCCTGCTTTTGCAAAGTTCGAACGACCTTGCCCAATTCCTGCATCAGATTGTGCTTGGTGTGCAGACGTCCGGCGGTATCGCAAATCAAGAACTCGATATTGCGCTTGTAGGCTGCGGAATACGCATCGTAGCACAAAGCGGCGGGATCTGCGTTGTATTCGCTGGTAACAATGGGAACTTGAAGACGGTCGGCCCATATCTGCAACTGTTCGATTGCCGCAGCGCGAAACGTGTCGGCAGCAGCCAGCATCACCGAATGGCGATTTTGTTTGAGCAGGTTCGCAAGTTTTGCGGCCGAAGTCGTTTTGCCCGTCCCGTTGACGCCTATCATCAATATCACTTTAGGCCGATTCGGTAACGGCCGGAGCCTTGGATTAGCTCCAGGAAGTGTTTGCTCGATTTGCGAGCGAGTAACCTGGACGATATCGGCAGCGGTGATCTTATCTTTTCGTTGTTGCAACTCCTTGATTACCTGCAGCGTCATTGGGACTCCGAGATCCGATTGGATCAGCGTTTCTTCGAGGTCATCCCAATCGATCTCTTTGCCTCTGAACCGTTCGACCAGGTTCTTGAAAAATCCGATTGCCATCGCCTTAGCCGGTCCGGTTGGAAGCAGTACGCAAGGGACGATCGAGATCGAGCTTCACCCGATCCAGAACTCCGTTGACAAATTTTCCCGATTCCTCGGTGCCAAATTTCTTGGCGATGTCAATGGCTTCGTTGATGGCCACTATAGGTGGCACATCCGCTGAATAGAGCATCTCGTAGATTGCCATTCGAAGGATATTGCGATCGACAGCCGAGATCCGTTTTAGTTCATAATTAGCCGTATACCTTGTGATTTTGGAGTCAATCGTCGCCTGGTTGGCGATGACGCCGTTTAGAACGGTTGTTGCGAAGGATCGAGTTCCAGGGATGACATTGCACAATCCCCAAAAGAGTTCGAGGTCCTTTTCCTGAGGCATCTCCTGGAGGTTCAAATCCCAGTGAAACAGAAGTTGAAGTGCGACCTCTCTACCTTCTCTGCGTTTTCCCATTGGCCTCACGCTCCCTTTCGTATCTGGTCTAAAGCCTGAAGGATACGCGCAGCTGCGCGCGCCGCCTCGGTTCCCCGGTTAATTTCCGGCGACAAACACCGGGCCTTTGCCTGTTCGTCGTTTTTAACGACAAGCACTTCATGCAGGATCGGAATTTCGCTGGCCAAGCTGATTTTCAATAACGCCTCGGTGACCGCGGTAGCGATTAATGAAGCATGGAGTGTTTCCCCGTCAAAAATCACTCCAAAAGCCAGAATCGCATCAGGATTTTGATATCTGACAACCGATTGAACAGCGATCGGTATCTCGAACGATCCAGGCACGCGCACGGTGGTTACGTCTGCTTGTGGAGCAATAATTTTCAATTCCTCTATTGCGTGGCTCGCCAAGCCATCTACGTAAATACGATTGTATTCGCTTGCGACGATCGCGAATCGCTTTCGCTCAGTCAGTTGCTCCGGACGCACAGGGAAATTGGAGGACATGATTTTGGGGAGAGAATTCAGGGGACAGAATTCAGAATACAGAATTCAGGAGTCAGAATGGCTGGCGCCACCTAGGCGAATCTGTTCTCAATTCCATGGTCCCTTTAGC
>DASZHC010000224.1:0-21477 GCA_035938215.1 Chthoniobacterales bacterium | reverse complement strand
GATCCACCTTCCTCCTTCGCCCACGTAGTTTCGCCGCCGGAAGCAGCGGTTCAATCAACGCCCACTGCGCCGCCGTCAGATCGCTCGGATAGGGAAGCTCATTCATCCCACCACCATACTCCAGGCATTCTCAGACAGGTTATTAGGCGGCTTAGGGACGAGCAGCTCTGGGTGATGGATTTTAAGCCAGCGCAAGGCGGTGGGGTAGCCGGTGAGGGCTCTGGTAGCGAGCTTGGCCGGGGTGATGGGCAGCTGAGCGTCGGCAAGCGTTTGGTAAGCGGCTTTGATACGGGCGTCGGCAACCTCCTCCAGAAATATCTCCAGGCGGCTGGTGTCAGCATATCCTAGATCCTGAGCCAGAATGAGGTAATAACGACACTCTTCAAGGGAGCCTTGTGCGATATTGAAAAATCTAGTCTTGTCGTTCCAACCGCGCTTCTTAAATCCTTCGGCTATATTGGCGGCAATAGAGATTGCGGCGCGACGCGCTTGGGTCGTAAGACAATAAATTTCAACTGTTGGAAATTTCGCTGTAAGGTGATAGACGGCTAATACAAATTCATGTGCTTTTTGCCAGACCACGAGTTCCTTGAACGTCTTTGCTGTTTTTGACATGTCCGGAGAATACTGTTCAAATGATAACAATCCAATATAATGTTGCTCAGATGGGATGATCCCTTAATGTTATGCGTTCACCGAGCTGAGGTTCTGATTTTGTGACTGTATTCTGTCTTCTCTCTTCTGATTTCTGTATTCTGTCTTCTGAATTCTTCCCCCACCTTCCTTCTTCCCCTCGCGGGTGCGTTTGCCGGTTATCTCCTGCTGGTTTTTGCTAACCCGGCCTACCGCTATTTCCGCGATGGCTTACGTTGCGTGCAACGCCACCCGCGCATGTGGATATGGCTTTGCGTGCTGGGATTGACCTATACTCTTTTTCAGCTGATTCAGGCGCTCCAGATGGGGGAAGCACAATTTTCGATCCAGAATCTGCTGTATTGGCCGCGTTTTCATCCTCAGGATTGGTTTGTCATCGCCCATCGCGCAGGGTTACCCGCATTGGAGCTTCTCTCCGGGATCTTCAATCAAGCTGTCGTCAGTTATCCCACATCCGCCGGCGCCGCTCTCCTTTTTTTGCTCAATTGGCAAGGTTACCATGCAAAGTTTGCGGAGGCGGCAAGAAGGCGCCTCGGGCGGTGGTGGCTTGCAGTTTACGTTGGCTTGCTCCTTTGCGCGCTCGCTGCGTTCGTGAAACCGATCTTTTCTCTGGTGATTTACTGGTTGAATCAATATTTGGGAGGCATTTTGCTCCTGCGCGCCGGAGCCGTTATTGACTGGCTTTCGTTTCAGTTTGAATACTTGTTTGGATTACTGATTCAAATTGTTCTGGTCCTTCAAACTTTTGTCTGGATTCGCGGCCTGAATGCGACACCGAACCGGATCCTGGAATTGGCTGTGAAGCGAAGCGTCTATGCGGCCAAATGGGCTGGCTGCGTTTTAGGTGCGACTCTCCTCTTGATTCATCTGCCGCTGCTGATCAGCTATTTATGGATTGCCGAATACACTGATTTCACAAATGCGGTCGTGCAGTATGTCGAACAGACCGCACGACCGCTGCTTGCAATGGGGTTACTACTGTTTTGCACGATGCAGGCCACGTTGATTCTGCATAATGAAACGCTTCGCGAGGCCGTGCTCGAGCACGCGCAAATCACCCGTAAACATTGGTACCGGATATTCTGGTTCTTCAGTGTTTCCGGAATCCATCTCTTCGGCGTCACCTGCCTTGGCAATTTTCTGGCTGACGGATTTCCAGAATACTCGGTACCGAACGTTCTACTTTCGGGATTGTGCACGGTGTGCAAGACTTTTTTGGCTGCCTGGTTTCTTGCAAGCTGGGTTTGTCTCTATCGGGCGTGCTCGAATCCGCCGAAAGAGATTCTGTTTTGAGAGGCGTTGAATCCGTTTTCCAACTTGTCTGCGCGGCCGGTGCTGTTTAGTTGACGGACGTGAGCTGCGATTTTAAAGCACGAACGGAGCGCAAACCGAAATTTCTATCCTATGAGTAATGCGGAAGAAATTACGAAGAAAAGCCAATCTAATCTAGCGTTTGCCTTCGTTTCTCTGCCCAAAGAAAAGCAGCGCGATATCACGACGTTTTACGCTTTTTGCCGTCAGGTAGACGATGCAGCGGATGATCCGAATGTTCCCCTGATTGAGCGCAAACGCGCGCTGGAGGGATGGAGGCGCTGGTTGCGCAACGAGGAAGTGGGGGAACCGGGATACGCCACGGAGCTTCGCAGAGTGATCGAGAGGTATCATATCGATCTCCGGCTCTTTGAGGAAATTCTGCTTGGAGTTGAATCTGATCTGGAACCAGTGACCTATCCAGACTTCGAGGCTTTGCATCGCTATTGTTACCGCGTGGCGAGTGCCGTCGGTCTCGTAAGCATTGAAATCTTCGGATACCGAAATCCGATGTGCAGAGAATATGCGCACATCTTAGGCGTCGCTCTACAGCTCACAAATATTATACGGGATGTCGGCAAGGATCTTCAAAATGGTGGACGAATCTATCTGCCTCTGTCTGAGCTAAAGATGTTCCGCTATCCGGAGGAATACTTGAGGAACCGCGTTTATGACGGTCGCTTTGTGCGTCTTATGGAATTTCAGGCCGAGAGGGCGCACGCATTTTTTTCGCAAGCGAGGCGGCTGCTTCCCCCCGAAGACAGACGCTCGATGATTGCGGCGGAGGGGATGCGTGCGATTTATTTCGATTTGCTACGGCGCATCGAGAAGGATCGGTTTCGCGTTTTCGATAAGAAATACCGCTTAACCCGCCTCGAGAAGGCTGTGACTATTTTAGGGCAGATTGCGTCTAATTTGTTGCGTTAAAGAATGACTAGTGCGGATTTGTAGATTCCAGATGAACAGAGGAATATTGCTGGTGACAGCATTCACAATGGCTGTTGGGTTTTCTGCTTGCGACACCCCGATTGGGGCAGGCGCCGGGTATGGAGCCGCGGGCGGCGGGATAATTGGCGGTTTGGCCGGTGGTACGGTGCGTAGTGCAGCGATTGGGAGCGCCGCCGGAGCTGGTCTTGGAGCTTTGGTTGGCGCGATCGTCCAGGAGAATGATCGTGAGCGCTATTACGCTGAAAGACCGCCTGAGGGGTATCCGTATGGCCGGCCGACCGAGTATAGCGGCATTGTCCGCAGTCCGTACTATCCGCACAATTTGATCGACGTACGCGGAGTTCCCCACGGGGCGATGGTGATTGATCCTTCAACCAACCAGGTTTTCATCCGTCCCTAGTCCGCATCGATCCCGAATCCTTTCCTGTAGCCATGCAGTTGCGTCCAATTGGGTAAGGATTTGTGCTGAATGCAGGATGCAGGCTAGTCCAAGGCTAGCCCGCAATATGCGCGTGGCTTGTTACATCGCGTGATTTTTGCGGACTAGTGCGAAATTCCAGATAAATGGTAGGGCGAGCCTCTGGCGAGCCGCGTTTGCGCCCACCGACGGCTCAGCGGGAGCTTCGCCCCACCGTTGCCGGGTAATCCAACGGGTTGATGGCAAGTCAATGCGCGGCAGGCCTGTTTGCCGGGGGGGTTGAAATGCTTGATCAGCAATGCTTCAATGGAACAGAAGCCGGCATGCGAATACCGAGGCGATCGCACCGACAAGATCTGCGCAAAGTCCAGTCGGAATCGCATGACGCGTCTTCGTGACACCTACCGAGCCAAAGTAAACAGCAACCACGTAAAACGTTGTTTCCGCGCTGCCGTAGATCGTCGCCGCCGTATAACTCAGAATATTGTCAGGTCCGAGCTGCTTCACCAGGTCAGCCAATACCGCTGTCGAACCGCTTCCGCTTAAAGGCCGGATTAATACCATCGGAAGCAGGTCCGGCGGGAATTGAATCCAGAGCAGAATGGGGCTGAGAAGATTTTTCAGGGCCTGCAGCGCCCCAGACTCGCGAAAGACAGCGATCGCGACAAGCATTCCAACCAGGTAGGGCAGAATGCGTATAGCGATTTGAAATCCTTCCTTCGCGCCTTCGATGAATTCCGCGTAGACGGGAATTCCTTTTGCCGCCGCATAAGCCGGAAAGAACGTTAATAGAAAAGGGATAGCCAGCGGAGACAACGCGTTGAAAAAAGTCGCTATGGCCGATAGCAATCCGGTTGGCTGAGTTCCGCGAAACCAATAGGGAAACGCGTTCGGCACGAAGAGGAAGAGAAAGAAGAGGCAGATTGCGCCCAGCGCAAACGGTCCCCAGCGTGCCATCGGCGGCGATTCATTGACTACTTCAACCGGCTCCACCGTTGATGGCAAGGCCGTGGTCTCGGATGTTTGTTCTTCCCAGCGGAACGGACCTATGCGCTGGAGGAGTTTGACAAATACAATTGCGGAAAGGGTCGCGCAAAACGTCGCGATCAGGGTTGAACCCACAATGCCGGTCGGATTTCTGGATCCGTTGATTGCAAGGATATTGATAGCGGTAGTAGGTACGAGTTGAATCGAACTCGTATTGATTGCAAGGAAAGTGCACATCGCATTAGTGGCGACGCCTTGTTTAGTGTTCAACTCATTTAACTGGCTCATGGCCCGAAGGCCCAATGGCGTCGCGGCGTTGCTGACACCGAGCATGTTGGCGGCCATGTTCATCACCATGGACCCCATTGCCGGATGATCGGGCGGCACGTCCGAGAAGAGGCGTTTCAAGATCGGCTGAATCAAGCGCGCGAACCGGCGAACCGCCCCGGCTTTTTCCGCCAGACGCATCATTCCGAGCCAAAGAATCATTGCGCCGCTTAAGGGTAGCGCCACATCCATTACGGCGGACTTGGCCGCGCTAAGAGCCCCTTGATTTATTGCGGGAAATTGTCCGGTGACCCCGGCTACGAACACTCCGGTCAACAAAAGGCTTAGCCAGATCAGATTCAGCATGCAGGGCAGAATATTCGGGGGGTAGGGGAAAAGCCAGGAGTTCGGATTTGGGATTCGGGGATTTGAGGTTCGGAGTTTGGGGTTCGGGACACAGCAAGTCGGAACAAGCCTGCTGGTCCTCGTAGTCGAACGTGCGTGCATTTACAAGTGATGTGGGAATCCGGTAACTTTAGAGCTTTAGGTTCCGCGGTCCCGACTATAGAATCCTTAAGAAACAAAACCACCTGATGATTTACGTGCAGATACAGAAAAAGCTTGACTCATCTTCAACCGGTTTTGCCTTACAAGGATTCTAGATGAAACTTTTGAGCAAAAAAGCATTGGTCACCGGAAGCAATCAAGGGATCGGGCAAGCGATTGCGATTCGCTTGGCGGAAGAGGGTGCTGACGTAGTTATCGATTATGTCACGCATCCGGAAACGGCCGAGGATACCGTCCAGAGCGTCCTAAGACTTGGTCGCAAAGCGGTTGCGATTCGCGGGGATCTTAGCAATGTCGCCGACACGCAGCAAATGGTACGCGAGTCAGTCGAGGCTCTTGGGGGTCTGGACATCCTTGTGAACAATGCCGGCGTAGAGACGAGGGCCCCCTTTTGGGAAGTAACGGAGCCGGATTATGATTTCGTGCTGAACATCAACCTGAAGGGCGCATTTTTCGCAACTCAGGCATTTGTCCGGCATCGCATGGCAGCCAAACAACCTGGGAAGGTCATCAATATAAGCTCGGTTCACGAGGATCTACCGTTCCCGCATTTCACTTCCTATTGTGCGAGCAAGGGAGCCGTTAAGATGATGATGCGAAATCTCGCGATCGAATTAGCGCCGTATGGCATTACCGTGAACAACATTGCTCCCGGCGCAATTGAAACCCCGATCAATACGAAGCTTTTGAACGATCCGGAGAAATTGAAAGCTTTACTTGGTAACATTCCTCTTGCGAGGCTTGGCAAAACTGTCGATGTCGCCGGGGTGGCGGCATTTCTTGCTTCGGCAGACGCAGATTACATCACCGGTGCGACGATAGTCGTGGATGGTGGCCTAACATGGAACTATAGCGAGCAGTAGAGACAAAATATATGCAAATCGGCATTGTTGGTTTAGGGCGAATGGGGGCAAACATGGCGCGCCGTCTGATGCGCAGGGAGCATGAAGTGGCTGTTTACGATCTCAAACAGGAATCGGTAGCGGCGCTGGCCAAGGAAGGCGCTGTCGGAGCGACGGATTTCGCGGATCTCGGGAAGAAGCTGGCAAAACCGCGTGCCGTCTGGCTTATGGTTCCGGCTGGAGCTCCGACGGAGGAAACGGTCGAGCATCTCCGACCTTTTCTGGAATCGGGGGATACGATCATTGATGGAGGAAATTCATTCTACAAGGATGACGTGCGCCGTAGCGATTCTCTTAGAAAACAGGGAATCCATTACCTTGATGCGGGAACGAGCGGAGGTGTCTGGGGTATTGAGCGTGGTTACTGCCTGATGATTGGCGGTGATGAAGGTGCCGCGAAGCGTCTGGAACCGATCTTTGAGAGCTTGGCGCCTGGGCAGGGGGAAATCCCGCCATCGCCTGGACGGGAGAAGATCCAGAGCACAGCGGAAAAAGGGTTTCTCTATTGCGGGCCTTCGGGAGCAGGGCATTTCGTCAAAATGATTCACAACGGAATCGAGTACGGGGTGATGCAAGCTTATGCCGAGGGGTTCGATATTCTGCGAGGCGCCTCGTCTGAAGCTTTGAGCGAAGGGTACAGATACCACTTCAACGCGCCGGATATTGCGGAGCTTTGGCGGCGCGGGAGTGTCATCGGTTCCTGGCTCCTGGATCTGACCGCCATGGCTTTGGCCGAAGATCCGGAGTTAGCAAGATTTACGGGAGTTGTTCAGGACTCGGGAGAGGGCCGCTGGACGATCCAGGCTGCAATCGAGGAAGCTATTTCGGCGGAAGTTTTGACTGCAGCCTTGTTCGCCCGTTTTCGCTCCAGGCAGGAGCATACGTTTGCCGAAAAGATGTTGTCGGCGATGCGCAATAAATTTGGTGGGCACGTCGAAATTTATCCAGGAAACTGATTCGTATGGATCCAATTCCGATTTCTCAGGCGGCCGAGCCGTGCGCCATTGTGATATTTGGCGCTTCTGGCGATCTGACGAAAAGAAAGCTCCTCCCTTCGCTCTACAACCTCGGATCGTACAACCTTTTGCCGGAACATTTCAGCATCATCGGAGTGGCGCGGCGACCTCTCTCCGATGACATATTCCGGGATAAACTCGGCAAAGATCTTGCCGATCTCGGGACGCAGCCCGTGGACCCGAATCTCTGGAGCAAGTTCCGGGAGCGCATTTCGTACTGTGCGGGTGAATTCGACAAAGCGGAGACCTACAAAAAACTGGCGGAGGCTCTGCGCGAATCTGAAACGAAATTTGGCACGTCGGGAAATGCGGTTTTTTATTTATCGGTGCAGCCAGACTATTTCGCGACGATCGCGGAGCGATTGTCGGAGGCCGGTTTACTGCGCGAAGAGAACGGGCGCTGGCGCAGGGTGATTATCGAGAAGCCTTTTGGACATGACCTGGATTCGGCGCGCAAGCTGAACGCCGAGCTGACGTCCGTTCTTCAAGAACACCAAATCTATCGGATCGATCACTACCTGGGAAAGGAAACAGCCCAGAATCTGCTCGTATTTCGCCTTGGCAACGCGATTTTCGAACCGGTTTGGAACAGGCGCTATATCGATCATGTGCAATTGATCGTTGCCGAGTCCATAGGTGTGGAGGGGAGGGGAGCATTCTACGAAACTGCGGGCGCTTTTCGGGACGTGATACAGAACCACATGTTTATGCTGCTGGCCTTGATCGCGATGGAACCTCCGACATCGCTGGAGGGTGAAGCGATTCGAAACGAGAAGGTAAAATTGCTACGGTCCATCCACACTTCGACGCCTGAAGAGGCCCTGCAAGACACCGTGCGCGGTCAGTACGGGGAGGGAATCGTCGGCGGCAAAAATGTTTCTGCGTATCGGCAGGAGGCGAACGTTAATCCGAATTCCACAGTCGAAACGTACGCCGCAATAAAGCTTCGAATCGACAACTGGCGTTGGGCCGGTGTTCCTTTTTATCTGCGGTCCGGCAAGCGCATGCCGCGCCGCACCACCACGATTGTAATCCGTTTCAAAACGCCTCCACTTTCATTGTTTGCGACACACGAAGCGGATCCAATCTCTCCGAATTATCTGATATTCAAGATTCAGCCTGAGGAAGGAATTGCGCTTCAGGTCCGCGCGAAAATTCCAGGACCAACAATTTGTACGAGGTCTGTGAAGCTGGATTTTGGTTACGACCAATTCGGGGACAGGCAACCGACAACAGGGTACGAAAAATTACTCTATGACTGTATGGTGGGTGACGCGAGTTTGTTCCACCGATCTGACATGGTCGAAGCGGCCTGGGAGGCGGCCTCTCCGATTCTCGAGGCCTGGAACAATAATCCGCCTACTGATTTTCCAAATTATGTTGCGGGCACCTGGGGACCGGAAGCAGCCTTGCGTCTTATCCAACGCGATCACCATCAGTGGTTTTCCTCGGATAGACCGTAGCGGAATATGAAGGCATACACCGCGAAGGATCCGATCCGATTATTGCTTGCTGAACTCTCGTGACGCAAGAAAAGGTTCTTACGGCGGAGGCTCAGCGTGCCGCCAGGAGCCTGGCCAAAGCCGGGATTCTCTTTGCGATAACCAGCGGGCGGCCGCCCCGTGGTATGCAAACCCTCGTTGGCGATCTTCGCATCACGACGGTCGTTGCAGGTTTCAATGGCGGGGTTTACACAACGCCCAAGCTGGACCCGATCGTCATGAGAGACATCCCGGCAGAGGCGACCGGCCGAACAATCGAGATTATTCGAGAGGGCGGGCTGGTTCCCTGGCTGTATACCGATACCACCTGGTATGTGCCGGATCCTGAAGGGCCTCATGTCGATCGGGAGAGCAGGACCGTCGGGTTCGGACCGGAGACCTTGACTGATTATTCGAACTACCTCGATAAGGCGGCGAAGATTATTGGCGTAGGCGATGATGTCGATGCAGTGGCGGCCTGCGAATCCAATGTACGGGAGCAACTGGGCGCACACGTGTCCGCTGCGAGATCCCAGCCGTACTATCTGGACGTAACTCATCCGGCTGCCAACAAGGGAGGAGTGGTCGAGTTCCTCTCCGGCGTTTACCTCATCCCGACGGCAAGCATCGCGACCATCGGAGATATGCCCAATGACGTATTGATGTTTAATAAGAGCGGCATGAGCATTGCCATGGGGAATGCCAGCAAAGAAGTGCAGGAAAAGGCCAATTTCGTAACGCGATCCAACGAGGAAAATGGATTTGCGTTTGCGGTAGAGAAGTTTGTCCTGGGCTCGCCAAATGTGTAGGTGCTTTTTGGAATTGGTCTCGTCCTTATGGTCCTCCTCGAACTAGTCGTTCACCGTTCCCGGTTCGCCGTTCGGTGCTCACCGCAGGAGCACAGCAAGCCGTATCGATCGTTTTTCGATCGCCATTCAGGTCTGTCCTTGTTTTGTTACGTTTACTCGGATGCTCGCATCAGATCAACTTGGTCCGCTTGCGCGGCGCGACTGTGAAATGATCAGGCGCGCCACGAGGGCGGTCCAACCGGTCTGATGGTTGGCGCCGCAGCCGCGACCCGTGTCGCCATGGAAATATTCGTAAAATAATATCAAATCTTTCCAGTGGGGGTCTGAGGCATAGATCTCCTCATCGCCATGACAAGGGCGTTTGCCGGTGCTGTCCGGCAAAAATATCCGAATCAGCCGTCGCGAGAGTTCATCCGCAACCTCCCGGAGATTTTTGAAAACACCTGAACCGGTAGGGCATTCGACCTTGAATTCATCACCGTAAAAATGGTGGTAACGTTCTAGAGCCTCAACAATCAGGTAATTGATTGGAAACCAGACTGGGCCTCTCCAATTGGAATTGCCGCCAAATAGGTGGGTATTGCCTTCGCCGGGTTCGTATTCGACGCGATATTCCTGGCCGTCGGCGCGAAATACGTACGGTTGGGTGGCGTGAATTTTCGAAAGGGAGCGAATTCCGTAAGAAGAAAAGAATTCATTCTCGTCCAGAAGATATTTCAGGATCCGTCGCAATCGCTCCTGCGTCGGCACGGCCAGCAGACGATGCATCCGGCCGCTTTTGTTGTCGATTGTAATCAATCGTGAAAGATCGGGTCGATAGTGGAGAAACCATTCCATCCGGCGGCGAAACCCCTTGAGACTGAGAATGGTCTCCTCATCAAGTATCTCGACCGCGACCATCGGGAGGAGGCCAACCAGTGACCGAGTTTTCAACGGAATCGTTCTTCCGTCGATTTTTAATTGATCATAATAAAAGCCATCCTCTTCGTCCCAGAGACCGTTGCCGCCGAGCGTATTTACGGACTCGCAAATCGCTACAAAATGCTCGAAGAACTTTGAGGCCATATCTTCATAGGCGGGCCGTGTCTGAGCGAGCTCCAGCGCTATGGAGAGCATCGTTAGACAGTAGAAACCCATCCAGGCGGTCCCGTCTGCCTGCTGCAGATATCCACCGGTCGGAAGAGGTCGGGATCGGTCAAAGACTCCAATATTATCGAGTCCAAGAAAACCACCGGAAAAAATGTTGTTGCCCTCGGTATCCTTCCGGTTCACCCACCAGGTGAAATTGAGAAGTAATTTGTGGAAAACACTCTCCAGGAAGTCAGTGTCCCGGCTGCCGTGTGTACCGGATATCTTGTAAACTCGCCAGGCAGCCCACGCGTGCACCGGGGGATTTACATCCGAAAATGCAAATTCGTACGCCGGAATTTGCCCGTTGGGGTGCATGTACCACTCACGAAGGAATAGCTCCAGTTGCTGCTTGGTAAACTCTGGATCGAGATGCGCGAAAGGGAGCGCGTGAAACGCCAGATCCCACGCCGCGAACCAGGGATATTCCCACTTGTCCGGCATCGAGATGACGTCTCGGCTATATACCTGTAGCCAGCTATGGTTTCGTCCCAGCCATCGCGAGGCGGGCGGAGTCGTCTCGAAGGCGTCCCCCTTCAACCAATCTTTAACAACATAGTGATAGAACTGTTTGCTCCAGAGAAGCCCTGCCGCCGCCTGTCTGAAGGTTTTTGAGGATTCTTCATCGAGCGCCTCGGCGAGTTGCGAGTAAAAACGGTCCGTTTCGCTTTGTCGCAATTCAAAGAGGCCGGGGTCGGCCCCGAGTCTTCCATCCCAATCCGCAATCGATACAAGCCGCAGGTAGAGGATCCTGGATTCTGCCGGCGCCAGTCGCAAGCGGTAGACCGGAGCCATTTTGGTGCCGCGCGGGCTGCGATTACACACAACCGTCTTTCCCGAAACGATATAGTCGTGGAAAGCATCCTTGACATGAAGAGATAGGTTTTTGGAACCGTACAGGCGCTCGAAATTCGTTTCATTTTCTGTGAATAGAACTTCCTCGGTTTCTTCATAGAAAAAATACATGGGGTCCAGTGTCTCGTGTTCCGTTCGAATCTTGCCGGTCTTGTCGCGCCAGATACGCGGCTTGCGGAAGCAACCTTCGTGAGAGCAGCCCCACGTCCAGGTGTTCCGAAACCAGAGGCAGGGAAGTACGACGATGAAAGCGGAATCATTTGCACGATTTGCGACGGTAATTCGCACATGAATATCGTCGGGGGTCTGTTTTGCGTACTCCACAAGGACATCGAAGTATCGATTTTCGGCGAACGCTCCAGTATCAAGCAGCTCATACTCAGGCAGTTTCAGACCGCGCCTCCGGTTTTCTTGAACGAGTGGATCGTAGGGAAATGGTTTTTGAGGGTATTTGTAAAGCGCTTTGAGGTAAGAATGGGTTGGGGAGGAGTCGAGGTAGTAATAACATTCCTTGCAATCTTCGCCGTGGTTGCCTTCTGGGCCGGTGAGTCCGAAGAGACGTTCCTTCAGGATTGCATCCTCTCCGTTCCATAGCGCCAAAGCGAAGCAAAGACGGCACTGGCGGTCGGTAATGCCAATCAATCCATCTTCGCCCCAACGATAGGCTCGGCTTTTCGCGTGCGCGTGCGGAAAATAGTCCCAAGCGTCTCCTCGTTCGGAATAATCCTCGCGCACGGTCGCCCATTGGCGTTCGGATAGATACGGTCCCCAGCGTTTCCAATTTCTTCGTCTGTATTCGTCTTCATTCAAACGCTGCAATTCCTCGTTCATACGGCGTGGCTCTGGTCTATCAGCAGTTGTAGTGCCAGTGGTCGGATAAATCGCTCGGCGACTCGCCCGACGGGGAATCATTTCAGGGAGGGACGACCTCTGTGCCGTCCCATTTTCTCCTTGTTGTGGGGTCGGAATAATTAGTCGGACGGCACGGAGACCGTCCCTATCATGAAAAACGAACATCGGCGAAAAAGTCGGACGGCACGGAGACCCGTCCCTCCCTGGATTCTGGTTCGGCGGCGAAGGCTCATTCTTGGTGCTCGTCGTTGCATTTTTTCGAAGTCGTAGTTACTGTGCTGCCCCTTGAGTTATGGCCAATAGCATCATCCCCGAAGATCGGCTCAAAAACGTTGATTTCAGCAATGACGAGATCGCTCGCTATTCCCGCCATCTCATCATGCCGGAGGTGACGCTCGAGGGGCAGAAGCGCATAAAGGCCGCCAGCATTCTTTGCATCGGTACGGGTGGGCTTGGTTCTCCGATCGCTCTCTACCTGGCGGCGGCTGGTATTGGCCGTTTAGGTCTTGTCGATTTCGACGTCGTCGATTTTTCGAATCTGCAACGCCAGATTTTGCATGGAACCGACGACGTCGGACGGAAGAAGCTGAATTCCGCGAAAGACCGTATAAAAGCCGTTAATCCTAACGTGCGGATCGACTTGCACGATTGCCTGTTTCGCAGTGAGAACGCCATGCAAATCGTGCGGGACTACGACATCGTCGTTGATGGGACGGATAACTTTCCTACGCGCTACCTTTCGAACGATGTCTGTGTGCTTGCCAGAAAGCCGAACGTTT
This sequence comes from Chthoniobacterales bacterium, assembly GCA_035938215.1. GTDB lineage: Bacteria > Verrucomicrobiota > Verrucomicrobiia > Chthoniobacterales > JAFAMB01 > DASZHC01. The sequence continues at coordinate 8,503 of DASZHC010000224.1, read as the reverse complement.
ACGGATCGATTTTCCGTTTTGACGGACAATGCACCGTTTTTGCACCACACCTTGGCGGTCCTTGCTATCGATGCATGTTTCCGGAGCCTCCGCCGCCAGGGATGGTGCCAAGTTGTGCGGAGGGTGGTGTTCTTGGAGTTCTGCCAGGCATTATCGGCGTCCTTCAAGCGATCGAGGCGATTAAGCTGATTTTAGGGATCGGCGATTCTTTGATCGGCCGGCTGGTAAGCTTTGACGCGCTCAAACTCAGGTTCAGGGAATTCACGATCCGCAAAGATCCGAAATGTCCAATCTGCGGAGATAATCCCACAATCCATCGACTCATCGATTACGATCAGTTTTGCGGTATCCCTCAAGCGGATGCCGAAGCGGCGAAAGAAATGGATGTTCCTACGATTAGTCCGGGTGAACTCAAAGCGAAGCTCGATCGCAAGGATAAGTTTGTATTGGTGGATGTTCGCGAACCGTATGAGTACGAAATTTGCAGTATTCCCGGCTCAAAGCTCATTCCTTTAGGCGAGTTACCTGCACGTCTTAGCGAACTGGACACCGCGGATGATATCGTCCTTCATTGCAAGGTCGGAGGCCGAAGCGCAAAAGCTTTACGGGTTCTTCAGGAAGCTGGGTTCCGAAAACTGAACAATCTCAAAGGCGGGATCGCTGCCTGGTCAGAAGAAGTTGATCCCAGCGTTCCAAAATACTGAGCGGCGCGATTCGATTCCAACAATTTCCCCTCAGCGGCTGCTCTTCTCGGCTTCGTGCCGGAAGTTCTGCAAATGGAAGCGAGTCTTCTGGAATTGCTATGCGCGCCGTTAACGCACGCCCCGTTGCGACTGGCTCATGACGAGGAGTTAAGGTCAATCAATCGCGTGATTGGGTCGGGTCTTCTTCGCAACCGGGCTGGAGAGCTTCTTCAATCCGAACTTGAAGCTTGTCTTATTTGCGACGCTGACCGCATTTGTTATCCCATTCGGAATGGATTCCCGGTATTGATTCCGGACGCAGGTTTTCATTTCCCTAAATCCTAGCGAGGCCGCGCCTCAGACCCGCGAGATGTAAGATCTTAAGGTCGCGTTGGGAACAAGCGCCGATTGGACGAAGCGGCCTCGCTCCTGCGGGACCGAAACATTGTTACAGGGCTGGGTCAGTGCTCGCAATACTGCGTTTGGGCTTTTGATCGGTGCGTGCATTTACAAGTGGTGTCGGACTCCGGTACCTTTAGGTTTCCGCGGTCCCGCTTATAGAATCCTTGAAAAGCAAAACCGCCTAATGATTAATATGCGGATACAGAAAAAACCTGACTCATCCGCAACCAATTTTGCCTTTCAAGGATTCTAATGAGCACCGATGGGTAAAGACGAAAAACTCTCCTGGAAACCGATCGTACTTGATGAGCTGGACCAGAACAAATCAGTCGATCAGGAAGAATACCGCACCAAAATAAAGGAGTATCAGTTGCGGCTGCTGAATCTTCAGCGCGCGCTGATGGAGACGAGGCATAACCTTATCGTTGTCGTGGAAGGCCCCGACGCGGGAGGCAAAGGCGGAGCCATCAGGCGGCTCGTCGAAAAACTCGATCCACGAACCTTCCGGGTTTACTCCGTGGTGAAGCCGACTCAGGAGGAATATCAACACCATTATCTTTGGCGCTTCTGGAACAAGCTGCCGCCATACGGCCAGATCGCGATCTTCGATCGGTCCTGGTATGGAAGAGTGCTTGTTGAGCGCGTGGAAGGCTTTGCGACCCCGATCGAATGGAAGCGCGCCTATCGCGAGATCAATGAATTTGAGCGATTACTCGCAGAAGACGGGTCGTTGATCGTAAAAGCTTACTTGCATATCACGAAGGATGAGCAATTGGCGCGTTTCAAGAGTCGTGAGGCCGATCCGCTTAAACATTGGAAAATTACTGAGGAAGATTGGCGCAACCGCCGCAAATGGGGAGAGCACAATGAGGCGGCGGAGGCTATGTTTGAACAAACATGGACCCACTACGCGCCTTGGACGGTGGTTGAAGCCAACTACAAATGGTACGCGCGGCTAAAATTCCTCAGAGCAACGATCCGGACCCTCGAATCGGCCGGTCTCAAAACATGAGGCCACCATGAAGCAGTAGAGAACATGGCAACCCTCACCAATCCGATTTGCATGATCACTCTGTGTTTAGCTCTCGCTTGCGCAGGCTGTCATCAGGAGAGTCCCGAAAGGAAAGGAGACCTCGAAGCAAGAGCTGGGCGATATGAGTCGGCAATTTATTGGTACGAAGGCGCTCTCGGCGGCGAAGACCGGGCGGCGATCCACTTGAAGATGGCAGAGATTTTTGCGAACAAACTTAAGGATTCTTCGAGTGCGGCATATCATTACAAAAGGATTTTGGCGCTGCGCGCCGGCAGTCAGGCTTCGGAAAAAGCGAGGGCTGCCTTGAGGCGATCGGAGGCGGGCTCAGCCTCCTCGGAAAATGGCGCGGGGAAATCCGCCGCGCAGACGCGGCTCCTTTCGCCGGAGCAAGCCGCCGCCCTGGCAGAGAAAGAGGCAAAGGGGAAGACGCGAACCTATGTCGTTCAACCTGGAGATACGTTTACGTCGATCTCGAGGAAGTTTTATCAGACGCCAGGTCGTTGGAAGGATATACTTGATGCAAATCAAAATCAGGTTTCCAACCCCGACGAACTTAAATCGGGCCAGACAATCATCCTCCCTTGATTTCTGCATGAAAAAGTCTTTCGGCTTTTCTATCTCATTGATCCTGGCGTGGATAGCGACGTCCGGTCCGGTTACCTCTGGAGAAATGGGTCCTGAGCAATACGCTGCCCGCGCCATTCAACTGGCAAAAGAGGGCAACCAGACAGAGGCTCTCGCTGACTTTGACCATGCGATACGACTCGCTCCGGAGAAGCCGATCCACTATCGCAATCGCGCGGCCTTTTACTCTCTTACAAAGCAATGGGACAAGGCCATCGCTGATTACTCAACGGCTCTGAAACTGGAGAATAACGATCTCGGAACGCGATTCAATCGAGGGTACGCCTATCTGCAGAACGGCCAACTGGACGAGGCGCTGGCAGATTTCAGTGCGATCCTGAAAGCTCAACCCGACCATGAACGTGCGCTGCGCTACCGAGGTTTCATTTACGCCGAAAAAAAAGAATATGCGGAAGCTGCCGAAGATTTGACACAGCTGATCAAAAAAAATCCCAATGACGGTTCGAGTTACAGAGCGCGGGGTGATGCGAATCTTGTTCTGCAAAAATGGAATGACGCGATTGCAGACTACGATAAAGCTGTCCAGTTAATACCCCACGATCTGGGCGCCCTTTCCGGGCGAGCCCTGGCCTATCTGCATACCGGTGAGAAAGACAAAGAGTTAGTGGATCTCGATGCGGTGCTCGCGGCCAAACCTGCCGATTTTGACGCTTTGAAGATGCGCGCCCAAGTTCACACCGAAAAAGAGGAAAACGAGTCCGCGATTGCAGACTACTCCAAGGCGATCGAACTGAAATCGGACGATGCCTCTCTCTATAGCGGACGCGGTTTCGCAGAATTGAAAAAGGGAGATAAGACGGCAGCCCTGGAAGACTTTTCAAAGGGCATCGAGTTGAAGCCGGACCAGACAGCGTATTACATCGCAAGGTCGTACATCTATATGAGCCAGGGCGCTTTTCCTAAAGCGATTGATGATTTCACGCGGTTGCTCGTGCTCAATCCGGATGACAAAGATCTACGTCTGAAACGGGCCAGCCTTTATCTCAAGGTGAACGAAACGAATGAGGCATTGGCAGACTATGAAAAGGTTCTGGCAAACGATGCACGGAACGTGATTGCGTTGGCCGGAAGAGGTGAGGCACTCGCGAAACAAGGGAATCGGCGAGCCGGAGCTGAGGCCCTGGAACAGGCGCTCCAGATCGCTTCCGATCCGAAGAAGAAAGTGGAAATCGAGGCGAAATTACGGGAAATCGGCGTAGGACCGTTGCAGTAGGCGAAGCCCGCGGCAGGGCGCCGTCCCATTGAGCGAAAGTAGGCGAAGCGTCCCGCTTTGCGCGCTTTCAAACCGTGCAAACCGAGACGGTTCGCCTACATCGTTGCGCGTTTGTGAGCTCAGTTAGCGCCTATGGGGCAGATCTCCGAGCTGCCCGTCAAGAATGGTACCCTTGTTCGCCTCCTTAGACGGCCCGGCTTGGAGATCCGGCCCCACCATGAAAAACGAACATCGGCGAAAAATGCCTGGCCTCGGCGGACCCATCGCTGTCGCTCAACACCATTTCACGGCGCCAACGCAACGGACGCCCCGCAGGCCGCAGGGGATCGGCCAGCAATGGCGTCCATTCCTCGCGGCGATGATCGACCCTTATTCCTGAGGTCCCTCGCAACCGTCGGTCGCGTTATTGGCAAAGGCTTTCGGCTAAACGTAGTTGCTATCGTCGTCGCCTCCGGAATCGTCTGATGTATAATCGTCGGCAACGCTCGGATCCGGATCCGGATCTGGGTCTGTATTCGAGTAAACGTCTTGGTTTGAGCTGCCTCCTTGATCGAACCCATGGGCGTCCGGTCGATTTGGATCGGGTTGATCGTAATAGTTGATGATCTCAGTGTTCTCCACAGGCCGTTCGCCGCCACCAAAAAGACCTCCGGACGGCGCGATCGAACCGGCAAATGGGCCAGGATTGTGGCCCAGAAGGCTCTCAATCCCTTGAAACAGCATGGCGCCCCCGGCAACACCAGCAGCGGTGCCCAACGCATTCTGCAAAAACCCGCCCGAACCCCGACCTGCGGGCGCCTGCGGCGGCGGATTCCCGTATGCGGGCGGCGGTTGGGGTTGAACGTATTGTTGAGGTTGAGGAGGAACCGGCGGAGGCGTGCTGCGCTGCGGTTGTTGATGCTGCTGGCCGCCGCCGAAGAAACTTGCAACGCCGGAAAGAAAACCGCCACCCTGTTGGGTTCCGGCTGCGGGTGCGTTCGACTCCGCAATCTGTTTTTCAAGAGCGCTTATTCGGTTTTGTGCGTTCGCGAGTGCGTGTTGCATCACGAGCGTACTTTGGGCAAGAAGATAGGGAGCTGCAGGATTTTCGGTCACCTTGCTCCTAATGAGTTGATCAGCCTCGGGGTCCCTCGGTTGGTTACTCGTCGACGAGAGTCGATCGAACAGACTGGTTATGAGGTTTCGTTCATCGGGTGTCATAGGGAAAGGAAGCCGGGTTCCGGCATTTTTACAAGTGCTTGGTTCTTGCGGTTCCAATATCCTGGCGAATCCCTCGCCCGACCGCATCTCCGAGGCGGCCGTTCCCGCGACAGGCAGATCGGAGATCTGCCCCTGGCAAGTTGATGCACCGGACGGGCCGATTTCAATTTCTTTGCACGAGCTTCCAGAACGCAGGTCGTTTGTGAACGAACTACGGCAGGGTCCATAGTCGCCACCAGGAATGGACGCCATTTGCCGGCCGAATCGCTGGAGGGCGTCCGCTCCGTCGGCGCCGTTGAAACGGTGTTGATGTCGGCTACCGGCAGCTGCGAGGGGACCGTAGCCCCCGAGAAGTCAGGCTCAGAAGTCAGAAGTCAAAAAAAAACCAAACTCCAAGCGGCAATGACTTCGAATGACGACGACGAGCGCGAGCACGATTGTTGCGCCGCTTTGCCCCGAACCCCGAACCCCGAACCCCAGTCCCTCCTACGCTATCCCCTGTCGAAGCTGAATTTTCCGGGACCGACAAAAAGGAAGACGAACAGAATACAGAACATTTCGATCGGCCGTGAATAAGCAGCGAAATCATGCGGGTGCTGGCGAAACGTCGTCACAATGGCCACGATCATTGTGAGCAAAATCATAGTTGCAGCCGGCCGGAAAAGAAATCCTAGAACGAGCAGAATCCCACCGAGAAATTCCGACAACGCTGCGAGAAGACCCCAGACATTGGGCATGAAACCGATTCCGAGATTTGCCATAGCGTGCCCTATGTGGGTCCAGGCCGCCTGACCGCCGGACAGCTTCTGCCACCCAAACAGGATGTAAATGGCGCCGATCCCGAGGCGGCCGAGCAAGAGTCCGAAATCGGCATGTTGGGACAAAGACTTGAACATGAAACCGTTTAGCCTACGAACCGTCAACCCGTCAACGCCAACAGAGCGACTCGAGGGGCTCAAAAGAAATCATAAGGTCGACGGATGAATGCCTAGCGAAGCCAGAAGCGGACACACGACTTCCATCGGTAGACCAACGACATTCGAAAATGACCCAGTAGCCTTCTCGATGATTAATTCGGGCGAATTCTGCGCCGCATAAGCCCCTGCTTTGTCGAGCGGTTCGGCAATCTTTAGATATGCTTCGATCTCCGAATCCGAAAGCGCTCGAAATTTGACTCGCGTACGCACTGCGCGCGAAATTAATTGCTTACGGCCGGCGTTCACCAGTGCGATGCCGGTGATCACGTCATGAGACCTCCCAACGAGGCGAGCGAGCATCCGGCGGGCGTCGTCCAGATCCAAGGGTTTTCCAAAAACTTCCGAGTCCAGCCTGACAACAGTATCGGCGGCGAGCACGAATTCCTCCGGGTGCTGATCAGCAACCGCCGCGGCCTTCTGGAAAGCGTTGAAGAGCGTTAGTTCCACAGGACTAAAGAACTCGGAATGCGATTCTTCGATAGCCGCCGGCTTAATCTGAAACTCAAACCCAGCAGCGCGAAGAAGCGCAATTCGCCGCGACGACCCCGATGCTAGAATGAATGAGGGCATGGTATGGATGGTCGATCCACGCCGGACCATCGACGTCGAAGATCGCCGAACGTTTCACTGCGAAGGATTTGTCTTTCCGGGCAGGCCCCCCGGATTCAGCTCTTTGTAATCTGCCGGCAATGAAAAATCTGCGTCGGTTAGATCGGTCTGTTGGACGGATTTGAGGGTAACAACGACCCTTTGTCCCAGGAATTTGGCCTCCGTGCGTATTGGCATACCGGGATACTTGGCAGGCGAAATCGCCATTGTCCGAAAAATATCCATCCCGGGTCCCCTCTGAACAACATCCACGGCTTCGATGATTTTCATGTAGTCGGGGAAGTCTTTGGAAATAAAAATGCTCATATCCGTACCATTGAGATTGGTTACATACTCTTCGGTTTCGTACCCATTAATGGACTGTCTCTTTCCAGTTGGTTTCAGTTCGATCCCCGAAGGAGTTTCGTCTGCTTTGGTTCCCATAAGGCTTTTCACGGCCTCAGACTGAGCCTTGAGCTGTTCCGGAGCGATTTTGAGAAATACTTTTTGCCCGTGGATCAACATTATTGTTTCGCCCGTATTTGAGTCGATGATTGTGCTGGTTTGTTCGGTATCCAACCGGGCCTTTGCCCCCTTAATTTTCATTCCTATCTGTTGGACATGCCCCATCGTTTCAACCTCCTGTTTAATGATGTAATCACCCTTTGCCGCGAATACGACGAGCGTGAGGCTGCTAAAGACGGCGAAAATTGTTCTCATTGTCTATTCCTTGATGACTGTTATCAGATCGAGAGCCTGAGGGAGTGGAAAAACAACATGAATGCCGAAAATTTTCGCCGGCCTTGCTTTCCAGCGAGCAAAGTTATAACCGGAATTTCTTAAAACGCGCCAATCCGATTGAATCTGCAGTTCGGGAAGTCCTTCGGGGTTTATGATACAGAGAGCGGGCCCGGGTTTCTTCATGAAACCGCTGAATTCGTCAGGCTCAAGGCGAAGATGAAAGGGGCGAATCTTCGCTCGTAGGTACCAGATCAAGCTTTGCTCATCGTAACCAATGGAGGCGGTCCGCGTCTCCGGAGGTACCAGAGGGAGGGCCTCCTGTGCGATTTTTTTGGATAAAAATTGAGGTTCAATTGCGCGAAATCCGATGGTCGCGATAAGTAAATATGCCAGCAACGCGACACCAAGCATCAACGATTTCCACCGGACCCCCTCGATTTGCTTGGCGACCAGGATTGCCAGCGCCGGGTAAGCGGGAAGAACGTAATGCGGCAGTTTGGTTCGAATCGCCGTAAAGATGAATAAGACCACAAGAACTACTCCGACAAGATAGTTCTCGTCTGAGTCGCGTCGTATCCAGAGCCGTTTGACGCAAAACGGTAAAAAGACACACCAGGGAAAAAAGCTGAAAAAACTTGCGATCAGATAGAACGGGAGAAATAGCAGGTATCCGAGAAAGCCCGGCGCTCCATGACTTTCCATAGGTTGGAAGGAACGTTGCAGTACATGTTTGCCCAATCCAACCTGCATATATTCACCACGTGTTGCGAGAACGGCTGGAATTCCCCAGGCGCCAACTACAATAAGAACAACGAGTCCCCCGAGCAGCGCGGAACCTGCCCTGAATCTTAAAGGAGCGCGGCAAAGCACGGAATGGAGCGGCGTGAAAAGCACCGGCAGTAAGGCGACAGGCCCTTTCGCCAGGAAACCGAGGCCCAAAGCAAGATAAAAGATAAACCACCAGAATCTTGAAGAAGTGTTCCGGAGACGTTCCCACCCGGCCCAGGTCGCCATGAGGAAA
>DASZHC010000223.1:0-7232 GCA_035938215.1 Chthoniobacterales bacterium | reverse complement strand
TCCAGCTCGCCATCCCATACCTGCTTTACTCGCAGGCGATCAAACACATCCGTGCTCTCGACGCAGCGATCATCAGCATCATAGAACCAATTCTGAATCCAATCTGGGTAATTCTCGTCAAGGGTGAACACGCTTCGCGCTGGTCGATCATTGGTGGAGGAATCGTCCTGACTACATCGTTGTTTAGAAGTTTTCTGGCTTCCCGGGAAAAACAGACAAGCGACCGCCTCTCAGGCGTCACGCATCCCTAGTTACACCTTCACACGCTCGATTTGCGCGCCCAGGCTTCCCAGCTTCTCGTCGAGCATTTCGTAACCGCGATCGATATGGTACACCCGGTTGATTTCCGTCGTTCCATCGGCTAACAAGCCGGCCAGAACAAGAGCGGCAGATGCGCGAAGATCGCTTGCCATCACCGGAGCCCCACTTAGGCTCTCTACACCGCGAATTCTTGCGGTCGCGCCGTCCAACTCGATCGCCGCGCCCATCCGTTTCAGCTCCGAGACGTGCATGAAGCGCTGCGGAAAAATACTCTCGGTTACCGAGCTTTCCCCATTTGCGGTAGCGAGCAGCGCACACATCTGGGCCTGCATATCGGTCGGAAACCCAGGATAGGGCTGCGTCTTGATATCCAAAGACCTTGGTGCACCGTTCTGCTGAATTGAGAGCGAACCGTTGTCTTCGGCAATGTGATAGCCGCAATTTCGCAGGGCATCGGTCACAGCAGTCAGATGATCCGACCGGACTCGATTCAAGCTCACCTGGCGGCCTGCGATCGCGCCCGCGATCAAGAACGTGCCGGCCTCAATTCGATCGGGTATAACCTCATGCTCCGCCCCGTGCAATTCCTTAACCCCTTCTATGACTATGCGAGAGGTACCAGCGCCTACGATCTTGGCCCCCATCTTGTTCAGAAAGCCGGCCAGATCGACCACTTCAGGTTCGCAGGCCGCATCGCCGATAATGGTCACACCCTCCGCAAGAACTGCCGCCATGAGGATGTTAGCGGTTCCCAATACGGTGGTGCCAAACTTTCCTCTGAGTGAAACTTTCGCTCCGCGCAGCGACGGCGCAAGAACCTTGACGTTGCCGCCATGGACGCGAACCGCCGCCCCCAAAGCTTCGAAGCCGCGAAGATGGAGATCAATCGGACGATCCCCGATCACGCATCCACCGGGCAAAGAAACTGTCGCTTCTTTTTCGCGACCCAGAAGAGGCCCAAGAACGCAAATAGACGCGCGCATCTTCCGCACGATTTCGTATGGAGCAACGCTATTCACCTTTTCGGCCTTCACTGTCACAATGCCGCTCGCTCTTTCCACGTCCGCACCCAGATGGGTTAGAATCTGGAGCATGTAATGGACATCGCTCAGGTCGGGTACGCGCTGAACCACGCATGGATCTCTTGTCAAGAGCGTCGCCGCTAAAATGGGCAAAGCGGAATTTTTCGACCCGCTGATTTTGACGGTCCCAGCTAGAGGACGTTGCCCATGAATTACAATCTTATCCATACCGCGCGCTCAGGATCCGTTCGATCCCCTGGTAGTCTTTCTTTATGGTAATATCTCGGAAATTTTGGCGAGCTAAAAAACCTGCAACCCGCTGCGCCTGACCCTGTCCGACCTCGAGCGCGACCAAGGAATTTGGAGCTAGCCTGTTCGGTATCGATTCAATCAGCCTTTTGATAATCGTCAATCCATCTTCGCCCCCATCCAGGGCAATAGCTGGATCAAACTTCACTTCCCTTGGCAAGTCAGCGAGATTGCCGGTCGCGATGTAGGGAAGATTTGCGACTACCCAATGAAAGGCTCCGTCGGCGGCCTCGAGCAAATCGGAGCGCCAAAATGGCACCCGTGCATTCAATCGAGCCGCATTTTCTCGGGCTAAATCGAGCGCATCATCCGAAATATCCAGACCGACTACCTCGAGACCCGGCCGTTCCAAAGCGAAAGTGATCGCAAGAACTCCGGTTCCCGTACCGACGTCTGCCAACCGGCTGCCGGAGACCATCGAAGGCTTCATTTCGCCGAGCACGGTTTCGACGAGGATTTCCGTTTCCACGCGCGGAATCAGAGCACGCCGATCGGTCATGAAAGTTCTGCCAAAAAAGTCCCAGTGCCCAAGGAGATGCTGCAGCGGTTCACCTTCGGCTCGCCTTCGAACCTTGTTTCGCAAGGGCTCCAGCAAATGCTCCGAGATTTCGCGATCAAACTCGAGATACAGTTCGAGACGCTTCTTTGAAAGAGCATCCGCCAACAGGTGCTCGATGTTCAATCGCGGGTTCTCGACTTGCCGCTTGGAAAAATAAGCTGTGGTGCTTTGCAGGAGTTCGAGAACGGTCACTAGAATCCTTGAAACGCAAAATCGATTGCAGATGAGGCAGGCTTTTCCTGCATATCCGCACAGCATTCATTAGGTGGTGTTGCTTTTCAAGGATTCTATAGGAGGCCGCTTTCGCTCATCGGCGCTGTTCCCAACGCGACCTAGATCCTTATATCTCGCCGGTCTGGGTGCGGCCTCGCTATGGCTCTGCCTGCAATCCTGCCTCTTTGAGCCGCTGTTCCATATCGCTGACTTGGAGCGCGTTGACCATTTCATCGAACTGCCCTTCCATGAATAGATCGAGATTGTACAGGGTGAGCCCGATGCGGTGATCCGTAACGCGATTCTGTGGAAAATTGTAGGTTCGGATTTTTTCTTCTCGTCCACCGGATCCAATAAGATTGCGCCGGTGTGCCGAATATTTTTCGGCTTCCTCCAGTTGCTTTTCTTCAAGCAAACGGGAACGGAGTATCGCCAGGGCTTTCTCTTTGTTCTTCTGCTGGCTTCGACCGTCCTGGCACCTGACAATTTTTCCAGTGGGAATATGCAAAACCTGAACCGCTGAATCGGTCGTGTTGACTCCTTGGCCGCCTGGACCTCCCGCACGGCTAACCTCAATTCGGATATCTTCCGGCTTGAGCTCGATGTCGACTTCTTCGGCTTCCGGAAGAACAGCGACAGTTGCCGTCGAAGTATGAATCCGGCCCTGCGCCTCTGTGACCGGTACGCGTTGAACACGATGAACGCCGCTTTCGTATCGCAGCATTCGAAACACCGACGTGCCGCCTACCTTGAAAATGATTTCCTTGAAGCCGCCCAGCTCAGACGGGCTGCTTTCCAACTGCTCGAACCTGAACCCATGCGATTCGGCGTATCTGCAGTACATCCGATAAAGATCAGCGGCAAACAGCGCGGCTTCGTTTCCCCCAGTACCGGCACGAATTTCCACGATGGCATCGCGATCTTCGTGCGGTTCAGGCGGGAGAAGCGCGTATTGGACTGACTTCGCCAGTTCCCCTGCGGCTTTCTGCAATGCCGGAATTTCGGCTTGAGCCAGTTCGGCCAGTTCCGGATCATTGCCTGCTGCCAGCTCGAGATTTTCTTCCAGTTGGCGCCGGCTTCTTTGCAGGGCATTCCAATCCTCCAAAAGCGTCTTGAGGCGCGAATGTTCGCGCATCACCTCCCCGGCCTTTTTCGGATTCTCGAAAAGGGAAGAGGAGGCAATTTGCCTTTCAAGTTCGTCGAACTGCCTGCGCTTTTGGTCAATTAATGGAGCGAAGTCCATAAAAATGAAAACGGTGATTGCGCTGGAGCGCCGTCACCGTTTCAGATAGAATGCCAAAAGTTACTTCGACTTGCCCTTGCCCACCAACGTCTTACCATAACGGCGAGCGAATTTTTCCACACGGCCGGCGGTGTCGACGAATTTCTGTTCACCAGTAAAATAGGGATGGCAAGCGGCACAAATACCAATCTTGATATCGCGGCGAGTCGACCGAGTACGATAAACAGCGCCACATGCACAGACGATTGTGGTCTCTGTATAGTTCGGATGGATATCAGCCTTCATGGTTTTAAAAAAGAGTTCAAAAGTATCACACAGTTCAGGTGACGCAAGTGCAACCACGGGTCTTCAACAGTTTCTGGAAAACCGTAGTGCGTCAGGAAGGCGCAAATCCAGCGATTCGGGCGGGTGACGGCTCGGTCATTCGAAGCTTTCAAGATATCGAGAGCGAACGAGCCGAATGGCGATCGAAGCTCTCCGACTTCAAAGCCGGCGACTGCATCGTGTGCGCCGTCGGTAACGATCCCTCTTTCGCCGCACTTGTTCTTGCTTCGTGGGATAAAGACCTTGTGGTAGCGCCGATCGAACCGGATCTGCCGAGCCGGCAGCTGGAGGGCATCCTGGCGCTGACGAGCGCCCAGGGACTCATATATAAAAGTGGCATTCAACGCTTCGAAAATGAGCCGATCGCCTGGCCATATCCAAAACCGGATATGCTGAAGCTGACATCCGGAACGACGGGGACACCACGAGCCGTCAGAGTTCGCGAATCCCATCTGTTGGCCGATTGCAGGAACATCTGCACGACGATGGGCATTGCTCCAGGCGACGTCAACTATGGTGCGATCCCCCTCTCCCACTCCTACGGTTTTAGCAATCTTGTCACTCCCCTTCTATTTCAGGGAACGCAGATGGTTTGCGCATCCGACGTGATGCCGCGCGCGATTTACAATTCTCTTCAGCGCTCCGGGGCAACCGTGTTCCCGGGCACGCCTGCCCTGTTTCAGGCCCTCGCCTCGCTGGCTGATGCGGGTGAACTGAAATCTCTTCGTCTTTGCATTTCAGCCGGCGCGCCGCTGGCGCCCGAAACCTCTCGGCAATTCTCCAGAAAATTCGGTTTGAAAATACACAGCTTCTACGGTTCATCGGAGTGTGGCGGGATTGCCTACGAGCGGACAGACGATGTGGAACTACTGAGCGGTTTTGTCGGCAAACCCTTGGATGACGTGAGGGTTGTGCGCATCGGGTACGATCGCATTGCGATAGAAGGTGAAAACGTTTCTGACGGATATTTTCCTCGCTCGGAGGAAGCAATTTTGAACGGAAGGCGCTTCGTCCCGGGAGACATCGTCGAATGGTCTGATTGGGGAATGCGCTTGATCGGTCGCGCTACAGACGTTCTGAATGTCGCCGGGAAAAAGGTTCATCCGTCGATCGTGGAAGAGCATCTTCGAAAATTGCCAGGCGTAATCGATGCCGTTGTCTTTGGGATACCCTCGACGATTCGAAACGAAGATCTTGTGGCATATGTCGCATGTTCGGCGGCTGTTACACGCCAATTGGTTGAAAGCCATTGCCGGAATGGATTGAGCGGCTGGCAGGTTCCTCGTGAATTCCGGATTTTGTCTGAGTTGCCGGTTAACACGCGCGGCAAGGTCAATCGATCTGAACTGGCTAAATCGTATCTTGCATCTAGGGCAGAAATTGGTGGGCATTGATTCCGTGGAGCGCAGCAGCTACCCGCAACGATCCCAACGCGGCGTAGCCGCAACCAAAACTGTTTCGGATTGCTGAGCCTACTCCGCGTTATGTCAGGGCTTGGTAGGGTCCGATCCCGCACCAGTTTCTGCTGAATGACATCGAATCCATCCTTCCGGGTCCTCTAGAAACTGGTGCTGGATGCGACCCTACCTGCCCTGCGTGCTCGGGACAAGCGGCAGGCCATGGAATCGAGAATCGTCGCAAACCACGCAGCGTCTGTTTAAGAGGTTTCTAACCCCCAATGTGCGCACCGATTCTTATAACGCGTGAATTTTGCGGGTTAGCGCCGTGTGGTTGCGTTCAGGGCGGATCCTGCGCAGATTCTCCGGGTTGGTAGCCACGAACGCCCGGCTCGGCGATACGGCTACCACGGGAATTCTAATGATCCCGGGAGCGCCACGGTTGGTTGGCGGTTCGGAACGGAAACAGCAACGCTCACCCGCCCTGGCGGATCTTCGGCGATTTTCAGTTCCGCATCGTTTCCAAAAAGCCGATGCAGTCGCTCACGCGCATTTCGCAGTTCCGTCCCCTTTGAACATGAATCATCCATCCGAAGATGGCCCGTATTATAGACTCGGATGCAAAGTCGGCCATCGGTTGGGTCAATCGCTGCAAAGATGGAGAGTTCGGAGATTCCCGGATTCTGTGATGCGCCATACTTCACTGCATTTTCCACGAGCGCCTGCAGAAGCATACGAGGAATCGCCCGATCCAGCGCCTCAGGCTGAATCTGTTTGTGGATGCTCAGACGGTCCTCAAACCGCAGCAACTCCAGCTCAAGGTAATCCGTGACTGCATTCAATTCCGTTCCAAAGGGGACCGTTGCGTTTGGATCCGTCGACCGAGAATAGCGCAATATTGAGGCTAAACGCGTGACGGCGTCCTGCGCTTGTGGCGGACCTTCATCGATTAAGCCACGAAGACCCTTGAGCGCATTGAACAGGAAATGCGGATTGACCGGTTCACGCAATATGTCCAGGCGCGCCTGGGAAAGCGCAACAGCCAGGCGCAAGCTCTCTTTCTCCGCCATTCGATGTTCTTTCAACAAATGAAAACCGATGTAGATGCCCAACCAGCAAGCAAACGTAAAGAGGCTATTTACAAAATCTAAAAACAAATAAGCGAGATGTTGGTTAATAAAATCAAACGGTTCAGCCTTGTGTAGCAGATAGGAGTAAAGAGGGGCTGTCAGATAGATGCACCCCACGTATATCATCCCCAGAAGGGGAATCGCCGCTGCGACCCGGATTATCAAGCGGTCAGGAGGCGGATCCAACCAGCGGCGTTTCTTCATGAACCCTCGCAGCAGGTGGGTTATGAGCAGTCCGCACCCCGCCAAAACGATGCTGCAAGTCAGGTATTCATAAAAATGGCCCTCCATGAGCCAAGAAGAAAAAGTGCAAAGCAGCGCATAGGACAGCCAACCACCAATCTGGCATATCCAATACAGTGATCCCGGCCTTGGTCTGGCTTTTCGCATCGGGGCCAAGCAACCAAATCAATTGACGCTATCTAGTATCTTCTATTTGATGAAAGGGATCAAGCTATCGCTGACTTCTCAGCGAGCTAGTGTCCTGTCCCCGAAATAACATATATTTTGCCGGAAGTCAGTTGGCAGTTTTTCAAGGCGCGAACGAGTGCCCATATCTGAATCATATGCAACGCAGAAAAACGGCCAACTGGCTCCGGCCCGAAGGGTTGCGATGAAAATGGGCCGGCGACGGCGTTGCTCGTCGGTCACGTCCCGCCCCACTTCCATGCTACCCTCGAGACCAAGAGTACCAGGAATATAGAAAGTGGAGCGGGATGCTCCGCTCCTCGCGCCTTGTCGACGGCCCATTTTGATCGCAACAAAATACATGCT
>DASZHC010000222.1:0-44887 GCA_035938215.1 Chthoniobacterales bacterium | reverse complement strand
ACATCGCTCGCCTCACGCGCGCGAGCATGCTCGAGGTATTGACGCAGGATTATATTCGAACGGCTCGGGCAAAAGGGCTCAGCGAAGAAAGCGTCATCTACAAGCACGCTTTGCGCGTGGCGATCTTACCGGTCATATCCTTCCTGGGCCCGCTCGCGGCGAATTTGCTCACCGGATCAATCGTAGTGGAGAACATTTTCAGCATTCCAGGAGCGGGAGGATTTTTTGTCAATTCGGTGCTCAATCGTGACGGCTTTTTGCTGGCCGGCGTCGTGATCGCCTATTGTGCCTTGCTCGTGCTTTTCAATTTGGCCGTCGACATTCTGTATGGATTTCTCGATCGCCGGATAACACTTTATGACTGACCCGCGATCACCCTGGTTCAAGCTTGGCAGGAATCCGGCGGCCTTTGTTTCAGCGATCATTCTCGTATCTATAGCTCTTGGGGCGCTTCTCGGACCCTCTCTGGCACCGATCGGCGCCGGTGAAGTTACCCGAAACAGTTTTTTGCCTCCTTCGAGCCTGCATCTGTTCGGTACCGATCTCAACGGTCGGGATCTGCTTTACCGAATTTTGCTGGGAGCAAGAATCTCTCTGTTGGTCGGGATCGCCGGCGCACTAACGAGTTTCATCGTGGGAATCATCTACGGTATGCTTGCGGGGTATATTGGCGGCCAGGTCGACTCAATTATGATGCGTTTTGTAGACGTGTTGTATTCGATACCACGACTGATCTTTCTTCTTGTGCTGATCAGCGCTTTGGATCCGTTGCTTCGGCTGCAAATCGAGCGCCACGGCCTGCAAGAATTCGTCGGCTACTCGAAAATCATCCTGCTAATTCTTTCGCTTGGGCTCACCGAGTGGCTGACCATGGCACGAATCATTCGCGGTCAAGTTCTTGGCCTGAAGTCGCAGCAATTCGTTCTGGCGGCTCGCAGCATTGGTCAGAGCCACATGAATATTATTTTCCAGCATCTGTTTCCGAACCTGGCCGGGGTGGCGCTGGTTTACCTTACGTTGACGGTGCCGGCTGTCATTCTGGACGAATCATTCCTCAGTTTTCTAGGCGTCGGAATTCAGGCGCCGCTGGCCAGCTGGGGACTTTTGCTGAGCGACGCCGCCCAGGTGATCAACCCGATCAAAGGCTATTGGTGGCTTCTCGTTTTCCCTGCGGCTGCCATGTCTATGACGCTCGTTGCTCTCAATTTTTTAGGAGACGGACTGCGCGACGCGTTCGACCCTCGCCAACGCAAATAATGGATAAAGCGGGGTCATATCTCAACATTCTAATGGATAAAGCGGGGTCATATCTCAACATTCAACATTCGCCGTATCAAGGGTGGCCGAACGTTGAATGTTGAGATATGACCCCGGCCAGCGATTATACGGCTATGGATTTTCTTGATGAACTGGCGGGATCCGTTCTCTGTGGGGATGGTGCGATGGGGACCGAACTGATGTCAGCAGGAACGCCTGTTGACGTCTGTTTCGAAGAACTCACCGTCAGTTCCGCAGATATGGTGGTCCGCATCCATGAATCATACGTGGATGCGGGCGCCCGCCTGATCGAGACGAACACATTTGGCGCAAACGCTGCGCGTCTAGCCAAGTACGGCTTGGAAAATCGGGTGAGGGAGCTGAATCAAGCGGCCGTAAAGCTCGCGCGTAAGACGATCGGCAACCGCCCAGTATACCTTGCCGGAAGCATCGGACCCAGCGGACTTGTGATCCACAAAGCCGACGGCAATCCGATTGACCAATCGCAGTTGTTTCGCGAACAGGCCGAAGCGCTTCTTGATGCGGACGTGGACATCATCTTTTTGGAGACATTCCTTGATTTTAACGAAATTCAAATTGCTTTGGACGCAGTAAGGAAGGTTGATGCGAAGATTCCGGTGATTTGTTCGATGGTGTCGTCCGAGGAGGGACGGCTGCCATCGAGCTTGCCCGTGGTCCAGGCTTTTCGGGAGTTGACTCGACTTGGAGCCAACCTGGTCGGGGTCAACTGCGTTACCGGGCCACACGCCATGCTGCAAATTCTAAAGCGTATCCCGGCCGACTTTTTGATCAGTGCGTTTCCCAACGCGGGTTATCCCCGCTATCATGATGGGCGCTTCCTTTACAACCTTTCTCCTGATTATTTCGGAAAAGCGGCCAAGGAGTTTGTCGAACAGGGAGCGTGCCTTGTGGGCGGGTGCTGCGGAGTGGGTCCAGCGCATATTCGGGAAATGTCAAACGCAATAGCGGGCCTCAAACCCATCCGATCAAAGCCCGCGATTCGATGGATCACTGAGCTGGAGTTAAAGCCACGCAAACAGCCAACCGAAACAAGCATTCTGGATTTAATGGAACGTGGCCAGACGGTCGTGGTCACGGAGCTTGATCCTCCGAAAACGCTCGATCTCGAGAAATATTTTGCGGGCGCGCAGGCATTGATCGACGCCGGAAGCGACGCAATCACGCTTGCAGACAATTCACTCGCGATTCTCCGCGTCAGCAACCTTGCGGTAGGTGCGATACTTAAACAGCAGTATAACATCATGCCGCTGCTTCACATCAGCTGCCGTGATAAAAATCTCATTGGTTTGCAGAGTGAATTGATGGGGATTGCGGCCCTGGGCATAAGACACATCTTGCCTTTGACGGGTGACCCTGCGAAATTTGGTGATCACCCAGGGTCGTCTTCCGTCTACGATGTTAACTCAATCCAACTGATGGAGATAATCTCGGGATTGAATAAGGGCTACAATTTTGCCGGCAAAAACGTAAAATATGCGACCGATTTCGTTGTCGGCTGTACGTTTAATCCGAACGCGAAAAACATTGATGCACAAGTCGCGCGCCTCGAACGCAAAATCGCAGCCGGTGCGCGCTACGCAATGACTCAACCCGTGTTCGATCAGGGGCTAGTACAAAAGATGCATGAGCGCACCAGGCATCTGAGGATTCCGATTTTAACGGGCGTGTGGCCCCTGTTGAACGGCAGACAAACCGAGTTCCTTCACAACGAAGTTCCGGGGATTATCGTTCCGGACAACGTCCGGGAGCAAATGGCAAAAACTGAAGGGCTTGAGGGGAGACGCATCGGAGTTGGAATAGCAAAAGACGTTATTCGCGCCGCGCTCGACTATTTTCCCGGAATATATTTAATAACTCCTTTCCTCGCATATGATACCACCGCCGAGCTCGCAAACTTCGTCCGAAACCTATAGGATCCCTTGGTCGTTGATCTTCCAAGTGTGCGGGCTCATTTGCGGCTTGATCGCTCTCTTTATCGCGTCAACGAAATATCCAATCGTGAACTGGGTTGGAGACGCCCGCGAATACGTGGAGAAGCTCGGTGTCTGGAGCGGGATTGTGTATCCGTTGGCTTATGCGCTGTGCAACTTGCTGCTGTTACCCGGGGGCATCCTCAGCATGGGCAGCGGCTTCTTCTTTGGGCTTTGGTGGGGTTTTTTTCTCATACTCGTCGGCAACCTGCTCGGAGCCGCTCTTGCGTTTGCCGTTGCGCGGAAAATTGGGCGACAACGCATTGAAAAACTGTTGTCCAATAATCGGAAGTTGCAAATTCTGGACCAAAGCATCGCGCGCCACGGCTGGAAGATCGTTCTCCTATCCCAATTGAATCCGTTAGCTCCCTCGAGTCTCCTGAACTACCTGTACGGTTTAACGCGTGTTCGACTTAGCCGCTGCCTGCTCTGGGTAGCGTTGGGACAGACACCCGGTCTGTTTCTTTATGCATTCATTGGAACACTCGGCCAATTCGGGGTTGACATGTTACGTGGCATGCGGAGAGCAAGTCCACACGATTACGTGCTCTGGGGAAGCGGTTTTATCGTTACGATTGTCACAACCTGGATGCTCGGCATGATCGCGCGCAAGATAATGGGAGAAGTGGAATCCGAGATACGCGACCAACCTTGACTCAAGCGCGTTCGCGAATACGTTTCCCGAGGTCGGAATAGTGAAAATCAATGTGTTCCCCGATAGGAGACTTTCAAGAGGCGGACTTTGCGATCTATCTCGACTATGGGGTTGATTGCTGTTTTGGGAACCAAGGAGACTTGGTGATTAACGAAAGAGGGATCGTTCTGAGGTCCCGCTGGCGTTTTCCCTTGGGTACGCAACTGGCGATCAGAGTCTGCGCCCATGCGCTGAGCCCCGAAGATTGCCCGGTGTGCGAGGACGTAACCGGGATGGTCGTCAGTTGTGAGCGAGTGGACGATCGAGATCGCAGCTTCGAATCCATAATCCTGCTGCTGGACGTTTCGGAACCGGCGCAGCATGAACTCAGTCGAGTTGCCAGTCAATTGGATTTAACCAGTCAAACCAGTTAGCCTGCAAATTTCACGAGCCAAAGCGCTCGCGAAATTTGCAGGCTCTGGAGCCGCTCAGGAAGCGGCTCGGAAGAAAATGGGACTTAAATCCAGGCAGAACAGAGTGAATTCTCACTCGACGCCACTCCACTTGCGCGAATTGTCGACCAGGCGCCGCGTCAGGGCAAACATTCCCCGGCGATCGTGGAGAGTTAACGCGCGAACCAGCCACGAATGATCGAAATGTCAGTGAATGAGATTCGCGGCGCTGGGCAAAGCCGCTATCTGGTGCGGCTTAACTGTCATAACGCGCAGCCGTATTAAAAAAGCCACGCCAACGAGTAATCTTAGCGCTCTTAACGGTGAAGACGTGGACCCATTCGGTTTCAAACAGCTTTTGAGTATCCATGGCCGTTGTTTTTTCCCAGCCCAGTACGGTGACGTGCTCGCCAGCCTCGATGAACTCCCGTGGCTCAAAGGCGTGGATATCGTCTGCCTGCGGAAGCGACTCAAAAAATTTGGCCACCTCCTCCGGGGTTCGCCGTCGTCCGGCGTAAGGCAAAGTCGCTGGAGCGACACACTCCCAATCGACTTCGTCAGCGATCAAGTTCACGAGGGCCGGAATATCACGCCGGGCGAAAGCCGCATAAGCTTTTTGAACGACATCAAGTGCTGCACCCATGGCTAGTCCTCGTATTTAAGATTTATTGAAGAATGAGCTTCTCGCTGCGGCTTAGGCGGATTTTTGCGGGCTGGGCAGAGGCGCTTTGGAAGGTCCGATCGTGGAAAGCACCTTTGAGGCTCTGCTCTTGCCGCGATTCGCAAGGTTTTGATGGACCACACCGCGCTTTGCCGCTTTATCGAGATCCGATACCAAGGCTTGCATCTCGGTATCTGCCTTAGCCTTGTCGCTCGCAGCAACTGCGGCAAGAAACCGCTTCTGCCGGCGTTTAAGCCCTGTCAGAACGCTTTTGTTCCGCAGCGTGCGTTGCTCCGTTTGTCGTGCTCGCTTAGCGGCAGATCGCGTATTTGCCATAGTGTCAGATTCGGACAGAGTGCTGAAGCTATCACCTCATTTTTGAGTGTCAACCGGCAAAGCGCCCGAAAAGATCAGATTAACCTCCCCCATCGTGCAATTGATCGGAGCTGCGTGACGACGGGCGGTTCAACAGGGCATTAAAGACACGCTTTGGCAAACTTCGGCCGTTCTCTTCCTGCTCAAGATCGCCGATCGCGCTTTTCTTTGCCTCCTCCCACACGGCTGGAAAGCCTGGCGAACTTGAGACCATGTAGCGCTCGGCACGCGCATAAATCTCGAGTTCTCGCTGCAAACGTTTGTCCGGGAACTGGTTCAGGCTGGCAACCTTAACGCGCAGATTTTCGTTTTGCTGTTTTAGTTCCTGCAAATCCTGGCGCAGACGGCCGGTCGCATCGGCTTCAAGTTCCAATTTGTCCGCCAGATGACGCTTGAGTCGTTTGACTTCACCTTTCGTCTCCCACAAGCGGATGATTGCGAAAATAATCGCTATCAGCCCCAGCCCGGCGCCGATCCCAAGTCCCCAATAAAAATGGTCATTGAAGAATTCCATAACATTCGAGGCCATGGAGGATAACCTCTCCCACGGTTCTAGCAAGGCTCAGGGCGTCGCAGGGCAAGGATTGGCTCACGGGGAGGACGAACGCGGTCTCAGAGTGCCAGGGGGGAGAGTTGAACTCCCGACCAAGGGCTTATGAGTCCCCTGCTCTACCACTGAGCTACCCTGGCGATCTCCCGGGCACAGAAAAGGAAGCACCAAAACTAAGATACTTCGGCTCGGTTTCAAGTCGCATTCTGGTGTAGCGTCTCGCATATAATCGTGAAGCTCGGCGTACGGCAGGCGCTTGATTTTCAAGGCGCGCGAGGGGCGCATACGTCGACGAAATTTTTAGAATGAAAATAGGAGTCTTACATTACAGTTCGTGGCCCGTAATTGGCGGCGTCGAAACAGTTATTCGCCAACATGCCCAGTTGCTTTCCCGGCATGGCCACGAGGTTTCGATTTTCAGCGGTGAGGGCGCCGCGTTTTCGAAACAGATTCCGTCCATCGTATTCCGAGAGTTGAATACCGGGGATCCTCTGGTGAAGGCGGCTCAGCAGGAGGCCTTTAGCGGGCATCCAGGACCGGCCTATTTTCAGCTGCTCGAAAGACTGGAAGATCTACTCAAACCACTCTTCACAAAGTTTGACCGACTGATCGTTCACAACATGCTCACCATGCAATTCAACATGGCGGCAACGCAAGCATTGACGACATTCGCCGATCAGGGAAAAAGAATGATAGCCTGGACCCATGATCTGGCGGCAAGCAATTCTGACTATCAAATCCCGCTGCACCAACCATTTGATTTGCTTCGGGAACGCCACCCGAAGGTGAAGTATGTAACGATCTCGGAAGAGCGGGCGACGGAATTTAATAAGCTGACCGGATCGAGTGTGAACGCTATCATTCCAAACGCGTTGGACTTTATCGATACCTGCGGCATCACTCCGGAAGTCGCCGAACTCGTAAACGGCGAACTAACACATTCAATCCTTCTCTTTTACCCGACGCGGATCCTTGAAAGAAAAAACATCGCATTCGCTCTTCAAATCGTAGCGGCGATGGAAGCCATTGGCTCACGCGTACGATTGCTGATTTCCGGAGCAACCGACCCACATAATGCCGCGGGCAGCGCGTATTTTGCCGGACTTAAGAAATTGGCGAACGACCTTCGAGTCCAGGAGAGCGTTTTCTGGGTAAATGATCTTTTTTATGTAGACGAGAGGCAACTGCGCAGTCTCTACATGGTAGCTGATGCTCTCCTGTTTCCTTCGAAGCAGGAAGGATTTGGCCTGCCCTTGCTCGAAGCCGCTGCATACCGCCTGCCGATCTTCTGCGCCAACATCGAACCACTAAAATCTATTGCGCCCCACGGAACGGTATTATTTGACCTTCGGGACGCTCCTAGAAATATTGCAGAGAGAATTGGTAGCGCCCTCGCACAGAACGAGATTTTCGGAAGCAGAAAGCAACTTTTTCGCGACTATTCTGCAGAAAGGCTCTATGTCGATAAGGTGGAACCGCTCCTCCAGGACAAACTATGAATGCCACAATTGCTCCCCACGATATTCACCGACTCCTGCACGCTGAACACGATGATCCGTTTGGTGTGCTCGGGTTACATAAAGTAGATGATCTTTGGGTTATCCGCGCCTTTCGTCCGGACGCCAAAGAACTAGAGGTACTAGATCGGAATCAACCAAAGCGCCGTTTCCCTGCGGCTAAGGTTGCCGACGAAGGTCTGTTTGAGGCGCAACTGACGGGAGTGACGGAGGCCTTCGATTATCTGCTGGAAATCACAACCTGGTCCGGTGAGACGATCCAGTTCAGCGACCCCTATTCATACGGTCCGATTCTGGGTGAACTGGATATGCATTTGTACAAGGAGGGAAACCATTACGAGATTTACGACAAACTTGGCGCGCATCTTACTGAGATCAACGGTCATGCCGGTTGCTGTTTTGCGGTTTGGGCTCCTAATGCACAGCGAATCAGCGTCGTGGGCGATTTCAACGGATGGGATGGGCGAAGCCATCCAATGCGAAGACGCGTAGAGGCGGGAATCTGGGAGATATTTATTCCAGGGGTCGTCGAAGGTACGCATTACAAACTCGAGGTCAGGAATTGCTTCGGGCAAATCGTATTGAAGAGCGACCCGGTAGGTTTTTTCGGGCAGCACGGAATTCAAACATCTTCACTGGTTTTCAATCTGGACCGGTACAAATGGAGTGACGACGAATGGGTTGAAAACAGAAAGGGAAAGCAGTGGCACAAAGAACCGGTTAACATCTATGAAGTTCACCTGGGGTCATGGCAACGGATTCCTGAAGAGGGCGATCGATTCCTGAGTTACCACGAGTTCGGCGAGCGGCTTATTCCGTACGTCAAGGAAATGGGGTACACCCATATCGAGCTGATGCCGGTGGCGGAGCATCCTTTTGATGGATCGTGGGGATACCAGGTGACTGGCTACTTTGCGCCGACAAGCCGATTTGGAAATCCGGATGAATTTCGTAACTTCGTCGATCGCTGCCACCAAAACGATATTGGAGTTATTCTCGACTGGGTTCCCGGCCATTTCCCGAAGGACGCCCATGGCCTTGCCTCATTTGACGGCACACGTCTCTATGAACACGCCGATCCGAGGCAAGGAGAACATCGTGATTGGGGCACGCTGATTTTCAACTACGGCCGTAACGAGGTTCGAAATTTCCTCATCGCCAACGGCCTGTTCTGGCTCGAAAAGTATCACATAGACGGTCTTCGCGTTGATGCCGTGGCTTCGATGCTGTACCTGGACTATTCGCGCAAGGCCGGCGAGTGGGTGCCCAATGCGTACGGCGGACGGGAAAATCTTGATGCGATCTATTTCATGAAACGCTTCAATGAGGTCTGCTACGAGCGCTATCCGGGGATCATGACAATCGCCGAAGAGTCGACCGCGTGGCCCGGAGTTTCTCGACCGACTTATCTCGGAGGACTAGGTTTCGGGTTCAAATGGAACATGGGTTGGATGCACGACTTCTTGCAGTACATGAGCCGCGAACCCATCCACCGCAGATTCCACCAGGGAGAGGCGACCTTTTCTTTGATCTATGCCTTTCATGAGCAATTCATTCTGGTGCTGAGTCATGACGAGGTGGTGCATGGCAAAGGTTCGATGATTAACAAGATGCCTGGAGACGCATGGCAAAAGTTTGCGAATCTCAGGATGTTTTATGCCTGGATGTATGCGCATCCCGGCAAGAAACTGCTCTTCATGGGAGGCGAATTCGGCCAGTGGGCGGAATGGAACCATGACCAGAGTCTTGACTGGCATCTGCTCCAATATCCGTTTCATGATGGCCTGCGAAAATTGATCCAGCACATGAACTACCTGTACAAGAACGAGCCCGCCTTTTGGCAAAACGACGACACCTATCTCGGTTTTGAATGGATTGATTTTCACGACGCCGACAACAGCGTGCTCACCTTTATTCGCAAGGGAGAAACCGGCTCGATACTTTTGTTTGTTGTTAACGCAACGCCGGTTCCTCGACATTTCTATCGAGTCGGAGCACCGGGCGAAGGCTGGTATGAAGAGATCCTCAACACTGACGCAGGAGTCTACGGCGGGGGTAATATAGGCAATTACGGAGGCGCTCACGCTGATCCGATTGCCTGGCAAGGGCGTTCCCATTCCCTGACTTTGACGTTGCCGCCCCTCGCCACAATGGGCTTCAAACGCCACGAGTATAAATAAGACGAATATCGAGCGAGGCCGCGCCTCGGACCGGCGAGCCGCAAGGGGTCTGAAAGTTGCGTTGGGAGCAGCGCCAGTTGGACGAGGTGGCCTCGCTGTTGCGGGGCCGAAATTTTGTTAGAGGTCCGCGCATTCCCCGCGCGATGAGCATACTGCGTTTGGGTTTTGATTGGTACATGCGTCTGCACAGTAATGCGGGAATCCGCTGCCTTCAGGTTCCGCGGTCCCGGTCTATCCGCACAGCCACCGAATACGCCTCGCCGTCGGCAAACCTGTTGCAAAGGGCGTCGCCAACCTTCACGCTAGCGGCGGAACGGACAACATTCCGGTTGGCATCGAGAGTAATGGAATAGCCACGCTCCAAGGTTTGTTGCGGCCCCAGCAACCGAATGGAATTCGCCAGGCGCCGCACCGAGTCTTTTCGAGATTCAATTCTCGCCAAAACGATTTGTTTCAGACGAATTTCCGCAAGCGCGACCTCGCGCCGTTTCGCATCCAACAGGTGGTCAGGTCGGAACGCCGACAAGAACGCCAACAGTTTGGCTATTTGAGAATGGCGCTGGCCGAACGCGTTCGAACCGGCCTGCGAAAGCCGCAACTCAAGTTGATCGATCTGTTGCTGGCGTTCCACAAGCAGCCCGGCAGGCTCACGGAAGCAGGTCGCCCCCGCCAAACGCGCAAGACCAACCCGACGAATCTCAAGTGCCTGACGCGCCAACCGATCCAAGGCCGCCCGCCGCGCAGCGATCTCACCCCGAAGTTTCAGAATGTCCGGCGCCAGGATTTCGGCAGCCGCGCTCGGAGTCGGAGCACGAACATCTGCGACAAAGTCGGCTATCGTAAAATCGATCTCGTGCCCGACTGCCGAGATGACGGGAATTCGCGACGAAAATATGGCACGCGCGACACTTTCCTCGTTGAATTCCCACAAGTCTTCGAAGCTCCCGCCTCCCCGCGCGACGATGATCACATCGACCTTCCATTCCTGGGCGCGCAAGCTGACACGCCGGATCATTTCAGAAATCTCCGCGGAGGCGCCTTCTCCCTGCACGCGAACGGGACAAATCAAAACCGTAAGCCAGGGATTGCGTCTTTGCAGGATGTTGAGCATATCCTGCAAAGCCGCGCCGGTCGGTGATGTCACGAGTGCCACCCGAAGAGGAAATTTCGGGAGCGCCCTTTTGCGATCTTTCTCGAACAATCCTTCCGCCAAAAGTTTGCGTTTCAACGCCTCAAACTTCGCCTGAAGCAGTCCCTGTCCTTTCGACTGGATAAGTTGAACGATAAGCTGATACTGGCCGCGGGCTTCATAAACTGTAACACGACCGTAGGCTTGAATCTGCATGCCATCGGAGAGAGGGACACGAGACTGGGCCCCATAGGACCGGGCAAACATCACACAAACAACCTGGGAGCGATCGTCTTTCAGCGTAAAATAATGGTGCCCGGAAGACTGCTTGCGATAATTGGAAATTTCGCCTTCAACCCATACGTCACCGATTTGTCCTTCAAGAACGTCTCGCACCGTTCGCGTCAATTCAGATACTGTCAGGATGAGGGCCATTTCTGAATAGTCCCAAAACAGCCGGCTATGAGAAGAGAAATTGAGTGAAAACGGCACGAGATTTACCATTTCGCCGCTTCTCACCTTGGAGAAAGCAGTGGTCTCGTACGTTGCTCAGTTCCGGCTATTCTTTGGAGTCTGTTGGAAATCGCGCGTTTTCGGCGACTCGACGCGATCAGTCTTCTCGTTATCGGTTCTGGAATCTATTTCTCTCTTAGAGTACCAGGAGTATAGAAAGAGGAGCGGGGTGCGCCCTCTACCGCCGGTCCGGCTCGGACCGCCTTGCCGACGGCCCATTTTGAACGCAACGAAGCCCAAGGGATTTAGGAGACGGTACACTGGGGAATCGTCTACGGCTGGATGTCATTGTAGGCTGGTTGGAACATTTGCTACGAAGTCTCAAGTGTTGCCTCGAGGAGGAATCACCGACACCATGGGCTCGGCCGGTTCGCGGAAGCGGGTAATCAGGGTTAAACACGCAATGCGGTTGAACGTCGACCGGGTGGGCTCGACATTGTTTCCCGATGAACGAAACAGCTGTTTTGATCGTTGGAGGAGGGCCGGTCGGACTGGCCCTCGCTTTGGGCTTGGCTCGGCAAAATGTTCACTCCATTCTATTCGAAACTAAGTCAGAGATTGATCCGCATTCTCGGGCTCTGGGAATCCTCCCGCGAACTCTGGAGATATTTCGTGGCTGGGATATTTACGACCGTTTTGTCTCTGAAGGGGAATTTCTTAGTAAAGTACGAGTATGGATTGCTCGTCGCCCCCGTCCAGCTTTCGAGATGGATTTAGGCGTTCTTAAGAAAATCACTGCAGCTGACGGCATCTTGATTCTGCCACAGAATCGGACTGAGAGGTTGTTGCTGGAATGCGTCAAGGCTGCAGGTCAGACGGAGGTACTGCCCGGACATGAAGTTAAGCACATTCAACAGGACAACGAAGGAGCCTGCGTCGAGGTCCAGAACAGTGGTGGAGAGACAAAGAGCTATCGTGGACGGTATCTGGTCGGTTGTGACGGCGCGCACAGCACTGTGCGAGCTGAACTCGGCTGGGAGCTTGAAGGAAAGACGTACCCAACCCGGGTTCTTTTGGCTGACATTCGCATTGAAGATGAAAGGGATCAACTTCCATGGCCCGTTTTTGCGCCCGCTGTCTCAGGTGTTCTCGCAGGCTTGCGGTATCAGCCGCAGCATTGGCGCCTGATTTCCACTCTAAATCCGGGCGAGAGCGAAAAAGCCGTCTTAGATCCCTCATCAATTGACACAAAAGTTGTTCAGCTATTGGGCGAAGGATCGCACGAACAGCTTTGGTCAAGTGTCTTTCATATTCATTGCCGAACCAGCCCACACTTTCGCCAAGGCCGCGTTTTGTTGGCAGGCGACGCGGCACACATCAACAGCCCGGCTGGTGGTCAAGGCATGAACAGCGGCATCCAAGATGCGCACAATCTTGCCTGGAAATTGGCTCGAGTGCTTGCGGGTGCGGATGTCGAATCTTTATTGACTTCATACGAGACCGAGCGGCGTGAGACGGTATTAGCGAGCGTCGATCGCTATACCGACATGCTGACTCGTTACGGAATTGGTGCACCGGAATTTGTTCGCAAGGTGACTGCTACGTTTGTGAGTTTCCTCCCCCGTCTCGGTCTTCTTTCCCTGGTGGCACCGAGGATGGGGATGTTGGACACCACATATACCCAATCCCCTATTCTCAGCGGGCATGGTCATTGGTTGGGTCGCCGCGCTCCGGACGGCGAAGTGACTGCTCCTGATGGAAGCCGCGTGCGGTTCATCGATTTGACACGTTCACAACCACTGTTGCTCCTTTTTGATGAAGGACGCTTGCCGGGTTGGGACCCGGGCCGAATAAAACAAATTTTTCACAACATCGATGATCTTAAAGTGATCCTGATTGTTCCTCCAAAAGTATCCAGTACCGAAGGCGCGTATGTGGCCTCAGAATCTCTTTGGCAAATTTGGAATCCCTTCTGGGGCCTAGCCGCTCTGGTCCGACCAGATGGTCACGTTGGTTGGATGGAGCGACGACCGACCCTGGCACAGTTAGAAGGGGGAGTCAGAAAAGCGCTTGGTTCGATTCCGTGAAAGATACACAGATTCTGACATACGCATCGCCCAGCAATTCATTGGTTAACTCCTTCCAAGTCAAAGGGCTCGACATGAGTCCATGAATCATCAGAATCGGAACCTTATTCGAATCGTATGCTCTTTCGAAGGGCACGCGTACGGGCCATCGATTCCTACCCAGCGATATCCTTCCGCAACGAGATCATGATAATCGCGGGCCGATGCAGTTGACGCCATATCCATTGCCACGATCGGCGCCAAAAACATTGTTGAAAGTTTCATAAATTCGCCTTTTCCGAAAAAGACCTGGGGACACCCGCTTGTGACCGGCTCCTTTCGGGATTTGCCGCCGGCAGATTTGCTTTTTGTATCCCTCCGTCATAATAAACGACTGACAGTCTCTGAATAAAGGACTATAGGTCCCTTGTAAAGGGATAACAAAGATGGCCGACGGACTTGGGTGACGTATTCATGGGACCTCTGAAACTGAGTCGGCAGGTTTGATTCCGTAGCCGTATCCGATTATAAGAGATCAATAGTCTCTACTTAAGAGACGACAGGTTTGCTTGTCAGGCACTCAAAAAGCAAAGGTGAAAATATGCCGAAAATGAAATCCCTGAGTTTCCAACGGGCCCGCCGCCCCGCGCAGATCCAGCAGAGGAAGGAAGCCATCCTGCGCGCCGCCCTGGCGCTCTTTCAAAAAAACGGCCTCGAAAATGTCAGCCTCAACGATATTGCCAGGGAGGTTGGCACGGCCAAATCAAATATCTACCGCTACTTCGAGAGCCGGGAACACATCTACTTGCGCCTGCTGCAAAGGCTGGCTGACAAATGGGAAAAAAGGGCTTACCCGCCTCTCAAGAAGCTTAACCGCAGGGGAACCATCGCCAAAGTGGCCGACATCCTGACCGAGGCCTACATGGACTCAAATGAGTACGGCGAACTGGTTACCGTGGTCAATTCGGGGTTCGAGAAAAACCTGACGCCGGCCCTCGTCGTGGATTTCAGGTCCGTCTTTCTCGAACGCAGGAAACGCTTCGCCGAGGCGCTAGCTTCGGCCCTACCCAACACGACGGCGGAGAGGTTGTTGCCCCTGACGCTGCACATTTTCGTCCACGTCCCTGGACTCTGGCCTTTCTGTCATCCCACTCCGGCCTCAAAGAAAATGCTTGAAGATCCCCAATTTGCTCATCTCAACCTTGATTTTAAAGTGGAAATGGCGCGCTTCCTGCAGTTGATCCTGAAGGAATTGTCGATACCGAATCCTTCTCAGGGTCGAAGCAGTGAGCTCACAAACGCTCACAAACGCGCTACGATGTAGGCGAACCGTCTCGGTTTGCACGGTTTTGAAGCGCGCAAAGCGGGACGCTTCGCCTACTTTGCGCTCAAGTTAGCGCTTATGAAGATGCGCCCCTTACCAATTTCACACCTCTTCTCGCCTCTCCCCTTCCACCGACAATTTCGCGGACAAATCGGTAGACCGTGATAACCGGATGAGTCTAGTCTAGTCTATTGTTTAGTGAAGCGACCCCATCTTGAAGATCAGGCCTGCAAAACCCGCACTAAACACTACGGGCACAATATCCCACCTCCAGCGGACCATTCCGATGAACGCGACGGTGCCGACGAGAATGGCGAACGAATCCACCATGCCATCACCTGGAAAGATCACGTGCAAGCCGAACCAGACGGCGAGATTCAGCACCACGCCGACTACCGCTGCGGTAACGGCGGACAATGTCGTAGTCAACGCTTCATTTCCACGCAATTTTTCAACATAAGGGCCGCCCAAAAAGATCCATAAAAAACAAGGGGTAAACGTCGTCCATGTTGTAACTAGAGCGCCAATCGTGGCGGCCAGAAGAGGCGCCAACTGCCCGGGATGGTTCCAGCCGCCTAGAAACCCGACAAATTGGGTCACCATAATCAATGGACCGGGAGTGGTTTCCGCCAGCCCGAGCCCGTCCAGCATCTGACCGGCGGAGAGCCAACGATGCGTTTGGACGGCCTGCTGCGCCACGTAGGGCAATACGGCATAAGCGCCGCCAAAAGTGATCAATGCGGCCTTGCTGAAAAAAATCCCTTCTTGAACCACTGTGTGATTGCTGCCAAGCCAAAAGTTCAGCAAGAGGACCGGGGCCGACCATAAGATGAGCCAGACGAGGGCAACCCGAAGCGCACGAGGCCAGGACGGCTTCGCATGATCAGGCACCACCGAAGTATCGTCTAAAACCGATTCGGCGTTAGTCTTCCCATGCGCGCGGATCACGAGAAATTTGTCTGGCGTCCACTTGCCTCCGAAAAATCCGATGAGGGCAGCACTGATTATGATTAACGGAAATGGGGCGCGGAAAAAAAAGATAGCAGTAAATGCTGCGGCGGCCAACGTCCACATCACTTCGTTTTTCAATGCTCGGCTCCCGATGCGTATTACGGCGGCAGCAACGATCGCGAGCACGGCCGGCTTTAGACCGTAAAAGATCGCTGCAATCCAGGGCAGGCTTCCGAGAGTCACGTAAATGTAGCTGAGTCCCCAGAGAATAAAGATCGACGGGATAACGAAAAAAGCTCCAGCAACAATGCCACCCCACGTCTTGTGCAGAAGCCAACCGACATAGGTGGCCAATTGCTGTGCCTCAGGGCCAGGAAGAAGCATGCAGTAGTTGAGTGCATGAAGGAATCGCGCCTCGCTGATCCATTTCTTTTTTTCAACTAACTCGGCATGCATCACTGCGATTTGGCCGGTAGGACCACCGAAGCTGATGAAACCGAGCTTTAACCAGAATAGAAAGGCTTCGTGGAAGGTTGGATGCCGCGCATTTTCAGGTGCAACACCGTCGACAGCTCTCGGGGTAGAAAGAGATTTCATGATCCTTTTGTGAGAGGTTGGTCCATAGTTGAAGAGAAGGTTTAGATCATTCGTCCCTCGGTTTCGGCACGAGATGACGAAACCAGTAATAGTTCGAGGTCCTGTTTGAATCCTCCAGCGTGGCCATGTTGTCCTCTTCATCGGGCGTAAGTTGGTCGATCACCTGATTCTTGAAGGCAGACGAACCACTTTTTAGATAAATCAGGAAATCGGCATTGATCGTCCCGAAATGATGCGAGTTTAAATAGGCGATAGGTTGGCCTGTGCGTTGATCGTCGAAAACATGCTTCAGATCATACCAGAAAAAGAACGGCATGGTATTGACCTCGACTTGCAGGAGAAACGAGTAGAGGAGCGCGCCGGCGATCACGGAGCGGATCGCCAGCTTATAAACTTTGCCCGGCGAACGAGCTAGCCATCCGAGAACGTGGATGAAAGGTAGGCTCAGGATGGGTGCGACCGGTAGCAAATAGCGCGGCCATAGCAATAGGCGCCCTGCCAGTTCCGGAACGCGGAATTGATGATTAGCAGGACGACACCAATCAGTAAGGCGGTGATCGCGTCAAACCTGTGCTGTTTAGTGAATGCCGGCCAGCCTGGTAGCGCACAGATCATTAACGGAAAGTTCAGAAAAATGCTTCTCTGCTTGCTGAAAAAGAAGCCGCGCAATTCCGGGAGTATGTTCGCGGTGAAGAGTTGGTTCTCACGGGCCCATTGCGTGTACCCGGCGTTGAAGGGCGAGCCGAACCGGTAGGCATTGCTTCCCAGCATGAGGCAAAGCAGAAGACCCACCGGCAGCCAGAACCAGAGGATATAGCAAAACAAACGACGATGCTGGCACCGCACGCCGTCTGCCTCGGCGGGTTTCTGAAATTGCACCAGAACAAACAGTCCCGCCAGCACGGGCAACAGGATCACATAAACATTCTTACTCAGACAGAGTACACCGAAAAATATTCCCGCCCCAAGAAGGTGACTGCTTGCCAGCCGATTGCCCGCCACTCGTTCCCAATCCAGGCCGGACACTAGATGGTAATAGAGTCCGAGCATAAAGAGGGTGACGTAAATTTCGAAGGTCTGCGCCCGTAGATAATTCCACCAGAAGGTGGCATAGAACGCAGACAAGACGAAGATCCACACCGCCGCCATGGACCTTGTGTATCGGCGCACGATCAAGACGAGGTAGCAGGCGGTCGCGCAGCTGAGGAACAAGTTAAATAGATTCAAGAAGAAAGGCCGTGAATTCGACGCATCATCCAACTCGCCCATGACGCACTTTTCCAGCTGCAGGATGGGCACATAGAGCAGCATATTCAAAATGCCGTATTTCGAGTACCAATTGCCCGAGGCATTTTCATAGAAGAACTGCCCCCTTTCGGCGAAAGTGGAGCGAGCTGGCACGGCCCATTTTCCCGTATTGATCAGCGTCACTGCTGCGATGCGTACCGAGGATGCGTCCCCGCAATATTCCTCCGCAGGCATGGTGAGGAAGTTCACGAAGACGACGAACAGCACAATGGGCACGACCACCCGGGATGACGAACGGGTTTGCGGTTTCATGTCTGACGAATAGGCTAAGCGCGAGCATTCGTTTGTAAATGGACAGCGTCAAAGGCGTCACGTCCGGGATAATGTCGGTTCGCCGTTGGGGCGCATTTCCTAGAGTCCATAGAATAGCGCCGACGCGTTTTCGCCTCTGCGTAAGCAATCGTCTTTCCGGCAAACTCGGCGATGGGACTACTTGCGAGCACTTCAAGTCGCTGTTTGATTGTCATCGAAAACCTCGCGGCTGCGTTTATGAGCACGTCCAACGTTGCGCCGGCGAATGCCGAAAGTGATCAGGCCAAAAAAAACAATTGCCCGAAATATCAGGGGATCATATCAGATTGAGTCGATTGATTCCAAATACCCGCCAGAGACCATCAAAACAGTTCGATTTTTATGCTTACCAGAGGTCCAGAAGCGTTTATCCTTTCCCTTTATGAGGCTTTTGACCGTCGCTTAAAGGTGGATCGGGAACTCCTTCACACTTCGCCGGACCTTTGCTCCTACTGATGGCATGCTGTGAAGTCCAGATCGTATGCTAAAACACAAATTAATCAATGGCGCCTCCCTGATAGTGATCTGTATCTCTATATATGGTTTGCTAAGAACGATTCTCGACGCGCCACCAACACAATCGACGCCCACTAAAGCCATCGCGACTACCGCAACTTCAACTCCAAGTATTCTCCCCGTGTCTACGACGCCTAGACATGAACCGACTCCGGAACTAACACAATCGACACCCTCTACTACCGTCGCGACTACCGCAACTTCAACTCCAGGTATTCTCTCCGTGTCTACGACGCCTAAACATGAGCCGACTCTGGAAAAAACACAATCGACGCCCACTACAACCGTCAAGCCGACACCTACGCCCAAGCCCCTAAAGAGCCGAGTAGTAAAGCACCAGCCAAACCAGTTCCGTAAGGGCGCTCTAGTTCAAGAAGAACTCTCCGCCATCAAGAAAGCCATAAGGACCATTCAATGGAGCCGGAATTCTGACCCTAAAGCAGCCGCCGACGAAGATTATGCGGCGATAGCAAAAGAGTGCGAGAAAAGTAGTGTACACGATCTTTTGGCAGACCTTATAACTGAGGCGACAAGCAACGACTACCAACCGGGTAACGAAGCCGCTAATGGTACCTATATCACCGAGCTAGTCTCGGATTTTGAAACGAGAGTTAAAGACGAACGAGAAGCGGAAAAACCCCGGTCCCAGCGACATTAGCGGCCACACATAAGCAATTATCGGGCTATGATTGAGGACGCGACTGTTGAACAGGACGTGCCCCCATTAGCGATGCTAATTTTGCGCGCGGCTCGGCAAGATAGGTCGGATAATTTTTCTAAGCTTAGCCTCATGTCCCAGATGGAAAAGAAGACTTTGTCAGCCCCGGACGAGAAACGTTCGTTCGACAAGGGCCAATTGGAACTTGTCACATTAGGCGGAGTTACGTTTGGTCGTGCCACACTGCGGCCTGGGTGGAAATGGTCGACCTGCGTAAAGCCATGGAAGAAGAGGTCTCGAACGAGGACTACTACGGCTACTTAGTGAACGGCCGGCCTCCGAGGGTTTGCCCAGGCGGACTATGTGTCAGCCTGCGCGGACCTCGGGGCGAAACAGGCCAATTTTCAACCGAGAAAAGTGCGACACGCCTATAAACCCCATCCGTGGCTCGATGGCGTGACGCCAGCGGAGCAAATGAGGCGCGGACGAAGGAGGTTGCCCGTGACTTCGGCTGCCCGCATTTTTATCCAATTGCCGGACGCGCTACGCTATGAGCTGGCCCGAGCGCGACGCTAAAAGATGGCGGCGAGTGCTAATCCGCGCCGTCTTCCTTTAGATCCTTCTCCTGTCGTCTCGCATTCGTTACGTGACCCTTGGCACGGTGATCTATCCAGGCATCGAGCATCTCCTGCTGCTCTTTCTCCTCGGGTGTCGGCTCCCTGCGAAGCATTGACCCCAAGTAGCTCAGTTGCTTCTTCTCTTCGTCCGGTGAACAGATCGCTTTTCACCAATTTTACAGAATTCGACGAGTCGGCAGTCGGCGAAACGTCACCTTCGGCCGCGCTGGAAAGTGTTGCCGCTCCAAAACTGGCTGGATTTGTTCGCGTTAGCGTTGGTTAGTGGGTTCTTCACCAACGCCCCACGAGGGAGGAATTACATGCTAAGCATCGAAGCACCGCATCCCTTCGACCAAGTCTACGGCACAGATGCCGGGGGTCGAGATTGGTAAGTTTGATTGTAAATAGGTCTTAAAATGCATTGTAGCTTTTTCCTGCCGTAGAAAAGCCGGGACATCACTGTACCCATGGAGAGATTCAGAACCTCGGCAATCTCGTGATATTGCAGGTCTTCTAGCTCCTTCAACACGATCACAGCGCGATGTTCTGGAGAAAGTTGTGCAAGGGCCGCATTGACCTGCTCCCGAATCTCAGTGTGTTCATAGTTGACGCCGGGACCGGGAAGAGATGAAGGAAGAGCATCGTCAAGCTCTACCTCCTCACGACGACCCTTCCGGCGAAGTGAGTAAATAGTCAGATTCACCGTGATACTGTACAACCACGTATAGAACGAAGATCGACCCTCAAACCGGTGGATCGACTGCCAAGCTTTAAGGAATCCTTCCTGGGCGAGATCCAAAGCATCCTGCTCATTGCCCACCATACCCCAGACCGTGATGAAGATCTTAGCGCGGTACTTGGTTACTAGCTCGCCGAATGCTTCAGTATCTCCTGCTTGAGATCGACGGGTCAGGTCCAGGTCCTGGAATTGCTGCGAGGCTTTAACGCTTGCTCTTGCGGTAACTCTGCCGTGCAGATGCTCATAACTGATTTGGGAATTGCTCGACCGCTTCACTCGGTTCGCCGGATGTTTCACCATCTTTAGAATCGCTTTGCCGTGTCGCTTGCAATCCAATTTGGGCGGCCTGCCTGTCGCCTTGCGTTCCTTAAGAGCCCTCTGTCCATCCCGGTGCGCTTCGATAGCACGAAAGCGCATCTCCTCCGATATATTGTGCGGTAACATCCTCCCACCCCGAGCATACCACAAGATGTAGAACATCACCTTCATTTTGAAAAGATAAATATCACCTAAATTATGAAATGAAATATACTGCTGCGCCATACAAAGGAACGTCGGAAACTTTCGAAACAATTTCTGCAATGCGTAATTTAGGAGTGTAATCGACGGCACTGCATTCGGTGTTTTAGCCTGACAAGCCTAATCACGTTAATCTCAATGATTTCTGGTAAGCCGGCGCACTTTCGCACGCTTGACCTTTGCGGATCATGTGGATCGTTTCGTAGCCTGCGATCGTGCGCCAGGCTCCCCAGACGGAACGGAAGCATTGGCTGGCGCGCACTCGGCGTTGGATGGTTCGCGCCTCCCAATGCTTTGGCGAGAAAGCGCTCGGCGGCGGCGGCATCGCGTTTGGCCGAGAGCAAGAAGTCGATCGTTGCACCCTCGGAATCCACGGCCCGATACAAGTACACCCATTTGTCTTTCAACCGGACGTACGTCTCGTCGCCCCGCCAAGAATCGTTTGTTGCCTTGAGCCCTTTACGCAAGCGCCGCTCCAATTCCGGCGCATAGCGCTGCACCCACCGCAGAGCGTGACGTGATCAACCGAAATCCCCCGTTCGGCCAAGAGTTCCTCGACGTCGCGGTAGGATAGTGAAAAACGCAGGTACCACCCGACCGCAAGCAGGATGACTTCCGGTTCGAATTGGCGCCATTTGAATAGACCGGCGACTGAGGGTGCGAGGACCATATCGGCCCAGCTTCCCGTCCACTCCTGCAAAGTTG
Organism: Chthoniobacterales bacterium; assembly: GCA_035938215.1. Classification (GTDB taxonomy): domain Bacteria; phylum Verrucomicrobiota; class Verrucomicrobiia; order Chthoniobacterales; family JAFAMB01; genus DASZHC01. The sequence goes on along the minus strand of DASZHC010000222.1, from coordinate 23,376 downwards.
CAACACTTCCGATCAAAAGGGGCTCCAAGGTTGCTGTGCGCCTTGACCTGACCTTCCGTGACGAAAACCCTCCCGGTAACCGGCACGATACCCGTCGTACCTGCCATGCGCATATGGCCCGGAACCAAGCCCGACTGGCGAATAATCCTGGAACGGTCTTCCCGACGACCCATCGCGAAAACCATGACTATACCCCTCATTATAACCATCCTGATATCCCACGCGGTAGCCACCGGGATGTTCAGGACCCGGACCCGGATAACCCGGTTCCGGATAACCTGGTGCCGGTCCTTGAGAGGTATGTCGAATCTCGATGTCCCCACACGACCCCAACCCAAACGCGAGAGCTACCAACCCGGCGATTAAGACCCATCGCCTCTTCACCGTATCTGACGCTTCCATAGCGAATCTATTATCGCATTCGAGCAATCGCCAGTCACCAGGTTTATTAAAAGCGGCTCTTCGCTATTCTCTGTGGGTAATTCAACTTAGTTGGGGGGGCGGCGCCGTATAGCGCTGCGCTACGCCTGTTCAAGGTCGAAGCCGAGTAGAGTAGAGAGGGGACAGCGGCAAGTTTAGGTTACAGCAAAGCGTGTGTCCGGGTTTCCCCTTCAGTGCCTAAGGACTGCATACCATGTTTGCCTCGCTATCGCCCTCCCCCCTCATCAAACCGGACGTGCGGATTTGCCCGCATTCGGCTTTCGTCAACGGCCCTGGTTGTAGAGTTTCTCGGTAGAAGCCTCGCTTCTGGTCCTTAGCTCTGCAGCTAAGCTTCTGTCTCTTTCGTCGAACTTTCCGAGACAGCATTGCTGCCTCGTACTCTGTCCAAGGGAGTTTCCTCCCAATCAAGCGCCGACGCTCTCTGACTCGCATCCATTGACTAAGGCCCCTTCGCTCTCTCGGCATTACCGAGTTCATCACTACTATGGGCCCTTCCGACTCCCTAGTGCCCACCTGTTCCAGTTATTTGCACCTTTAAGCCCGCAATTGAAGAAGCCGGCTACGAACCCTACCGCGTGGACGAAGATCCTAGCGTGTCAATTCCGATTGACCAAATAGAAAAAGGCATTCGAGAGGCGGCGGTATGCTTCGCAGAGATAACCACTGACAACGCGAATGTATGGTACGAACTCGGTTATGCTTTCGCATCGCATAAACCCGTCGTTATGGTATGCGAAAGGAGTGTTCGACCAAAATTCCCTTCGATGTCCAGCACAGGAACATCACTCTTTACGAGAGTCGAGCCATTTCAGACTTTGAAGCTTTGAAGGCCAAAATTATCGCAAGGCTGAAGGCCATCGATAAAACGGAAATAGCCGTCACCGAGCTTTCAAAAGAGGATCCATTAACCGATTTGCAGGGGCTCTCCGCTTTTGAGCGCATCGTGCTAGCCGCGATCGTAGGCAATTCGTTTGGCGAGGAGCAGACGGTTTCAGAGTCGTTGATAAAGAACGACGCCAACAGGAATGGCCTAACGGGACGTAGCCGTTACACTTGCGCTCAAGAGACTTGTTACGAAGGAGTTTATCAGGCGAAAGATTGCCAACCCTGATCGTGTTACGCGACATCGCCTATGTGCTCACCGATTCAGGTTGGAACTGGGTGATGGAGAACGAACAACAGTTCTCTCTCAAAAGCCCTCAGGAGGAATAATGAAGACCCACCCCGAGAGGTGCAAATTTATGCTGAAGTTCTTCGGAAGAGTGACCAGCAGGTGACTAAAAACTAGCGTCTTGCGTAAGTCCTTGCGCGATGCAGGGTTCGAACCTGCGACTTCTTGCGTGTGAAGCAAGCGCTCTACCCCTGAGCTAATCGCGCAAAAGTGCTGGGATTTCGAGGATAGTTTATCGCCCGACGGATGCAACTGAATTTCAGCTGGAGACTGGCCCCCAGTGTACCGTCTCGCATATAATGGTGATGTCGCCGCAGGTCGGTTGGCTGTTTTTCAAGGCGCGAGCGACGAGCATATCTAGACTGATACGTAAGGAGCGAGCAACGTGGAAAAACAGCCAACTGGCCGCGGCCCGGAGGGTTGCGCTGAAAATGGGCCGACGGCTGCGTTGCTCGTCGGTTACGTATCGCTTTAGATATGCGCCCTCCTCGCGCCTTGCCGGCGGCCCATTTTGAACGCAACGACATCACCACTATATGCGAGACGGTACACTAGCAGGGGCGGATCTCGGGCCGCCGTGCGAAACCGGCCGTGCCTTGCGAGTCAGCCTCGTTAACGGCCGGCTCGGAGATCCGGCCCTACCCATCCAGCCCGCAAAAAACGGTCGCCTCGGAGATGCGGGCCTGCCGTGGGTCGAAATTTGGAGATGCGACGCCTTAGCTACCCGGCGTCTTGGATCACTTGCAATAAAAGATCGGCCAGTTCCTCCTTGTTTCGGACCGACCGCACCAAGCCAGTTGAATTGCAATAGCCGAACCCCGGACCAAACGCCGAACCGTTCACAATGCAAGCATTCGTGGCGTATTTGTGTATTTGCTGAATACCTTTGCTAACCACATCGGGGGGTGAACCATCCAATTCGAATTTCCAGCCGATGATCCATGCTGCGGGAAAGAGTTGCCTGAGCCGTGCGATTACCTTCGCTTTTGGAACAAGCCGAAGTTGAATTGATGTGGCCGCGCTGGAAATCTTCGCGGCTCCTTGCCCCTGGCCCTCGACGACTATATTCGCGACCTCAAAATCGGCTAGCGCCGCAGCGTGCAACACCGCGCGCACCTCTTCCCTGTCGACGACCTCGCTCAGCAATCGCTCAAGATCTTCATTGGTGTCAAAAAATCTGGCCGAAGAAGTCCGGAAAATCGAACGTCTTCCTAAAAGGAGTTCGACCTCATGTCCGGCTTTTTGAAACTGCTGAGCAACCAGAACCGCCAATTCGCCGGTAGATTGATTTGTAATAAAGCGGACCCCATCGATAGGTTCGCTGCTCGGTCCGCCGGTGATGACAATCCGCCTCATTTAATGAATTGCTTTAATCAGAGCGCCAAAAGCAGGAAAGGACGAACACGACGATAGAATTCGTCAGCGAGCTTTTGAATCTCAAACACTCATCTCGTACATTATTCATGATGACACCCAGAGCAGCATCGAGGGTTTTTGTGGGTCGATATTCGGAGGATGCCGTAATAGGCGTTGCGCGGGATCTGCGGGAGGAGATGGGGACGAATGCATCGCTTGGTTTTCTCTTCGTTACCCAGGAATGGCGTCCGCAGATCGAAGACACTCTCGAATTGGTCCGCCTGCACGGGCATGTTCCGCAACTGGTGGGTTGCTCAGGATGGGGCGTTATAGGAAAGAAGCGCGAAGTCGAGGGAGAGCCTGGATTCAGTCTGCTCCTTCTTTCCCTTCCCGCGGGGAGTTTCACGGTTACTCAGATTGACGAGAATGCGGCTTTGGAATCCCCCGGACCAGATTTCTGGCACACTTCGACAGGAGTCCCGCCCAGTGAGGTGCGCTCATGGATCATTCTGGCCAATCCGTATTTCGGTGGAGTTGAAACGTGGCTGGAGGATTGGAGCGCTGCGTATCCACACGTGCCTGTCCTTGGGGGTTTGGCCAGCGCACGCAACGCAGAAATCTTTTTGATGCGGGACGGCGATATTTCGCCCGCACCACTTCTGGCCATTGCGCTTAAGCAAGGGTTGATCGTTTTGCCGCTCGTCAGTCAGGGATGCCGTCCGATTGGCGATCCATCGCCGATTACAAAGGCGGAAGAAAACCTGATTCTGGAAATCGGCAATTTCCCGGCCTACCAGGCTCTGGAGGCTGCATTTCTAAGCATTCCGGCGGAACAAAGAGTGTCGGTAAGAAATAACTTGTTTCTGGGTCTGGCCGTTTCCGAGTATATCGAGGATTTCAAGCAGGGCGATTTCCTGATTCGCAACATACTCGGAGCGGATCCGCAGATCGGCGCACTTGCTGTGGGCGCCTATCCCAGAGTTGGCCAGACGGTACAATTTCAGCTGCGCGATTCGAAGTCCGCGCGTGAGGATTTGATTCTCGCTTCTGAGGCGGTCAAGAGGCGCATGTCCGGACCGATCGGAATTCTTCTTTTCTCATGTGCGGGCAGGGGCAGAGGGCTTTTCGGTACGTCAGATCACGACGCAGGAACACTTGCCTACATTCTGGGTGATCTGCCGCTGGCAGGATTTTTCTGCAACGGGGAGATCGGTCCGGTTGGGGCGAAGACATTCCTGCATGGGTACACCGCTTCAGCCGCTGTCCTCTGCGCAACCTGAACCAGTGGACGCATCCCTAAGAGCGAGTTCCAGTTTGAGTGAGCTTGAGCCCAGGCCCTTTCCGTTTTCATACTATCCCGTCGACGCCCGGGAAGGCCTGCACATCGCGACGCTCGAAGAAGGAAACAAGTTCCGCGGGAATCGCCATCGCCCGCATCGACATGATTTCTATCAGATTTTCTGGATCACGCGCGGGGAACGCTCGTTTAGCATCGATTTCGACAGTTTTCCTGTAAACGCGCCCTCCTTTGTTTTCGTGCCTCCTGGAGCGGTACATACGTTCGGAACGCTGGAATCGACGAGCGGTTACGTGGTCTCGTTCCAACAAGATTTTCTGGAGGCGCAAGGACACTCGATTGACCTGTTCCGGGACTGTCCGGCATTCGATCCGGCGCATTTTCGAGCGGTGCTGCGGGTTACGCCTGCGACCGAAGAGAGGGTGACTCGCTGCGCGGAGCAGATTTTCGCGGAATTCAGCTCGAAGCAGCTCGGATATCAGGCGGCGACGGCGGCTCTTTTGCGGCTACTGTTTATCGAGATCAGGCGCACGCTTTCGAATCAAGCGGGGTCCAATTCCTTTCAGAAATACTCATGTCTGACGGCTCGTTTCTTGCGCCGACTGAACGCCCGCCCCTATCAGATAGCGAGCGCTTCGGAAGCATCCAGATTTTTGGGTGTGTCACGCAGTTGGCTGAATCAACTTGTGAGGAAGGAGACGGGAAAAAACCTGACAGACCATCTTCAGGGAAGACTAATCCTGGAATCGAAGCGGCTTCTTGCCCACTCGGATCTGAATATTTCCGAGATTGCATATCAGCTGGGATTCGAGGACGCCTCTTATTTCACCCGTATATTCAGGCAAATAGCTCAGGCAAGTCCGTCGGAATTCAGGGAGCTACATCGGTAAACGGAATTCGGTGGTTTTGCCGCAAAGCAGGTAGGGTCGCATCTCCGAGGCGACCGCGTTTTGCGACGGGCGGCCTTGGAGCTTCGGTCCGCTCGGAGATCGGACCCTACCAAGCGCTGACCGAACGCCCGAGAGGCTCGGCATCCGAAACAGTCTTTGGTTGCGGCTACGCCGCGTTAGGAGCAATGCGCGCTAGGAAAAAGGGCACAGTCGAAATCTCCTTAAGCACACGCGAATCGTTCCAGGGAATGTTATTTGCGGTAAGGGCGGATCTGGTGTTGTTTTGTCCTTGTATGACTGACCGGTCAACTAACATGTTTTCTAACGCCGCTGCCTTGATCCGTTCTGCATTCATTTACAAAAACCCCTTATGTGGATCGTCCAGCTAGCATTGCGACGCCCATACACGTTTATCGTCCTGGCGATCTTTATTTTGATCGCCGGCGCCCTTTCCATTTTACAAACCCCAAAAGACATTTTCCCCGATATCAATATCCCGGTCTGCGCCGCTATCTGGAGTTTCACCGGAATGCCGGCACAAGAATTCTCGAACCGGATCACTTCGGTTTACGAAAGAATTCTCACGACGGTCGTAAATGACATCGAGCACATCGAGTCCACCTCCTACAATGGAATTGGAGTCGTCAAGATCTACCTTCAGCCAAACGCCAGTGTCCCAGTGGCAATGGCTCAACTCACTGCCGCCTCTCAGGCAGTCCTCAAGCAACTCCCTCCTGGAGAAACGCCTCCCTTGATACTCAGCTTCAGCGCGTCAAACGTGCCGGTTCTGCGCTTGGGTCTGAGTGGAAAGACGTTTTCGGAGCAACAGCTAAATGACCTTGCCCTCAACTTTTTGCGCATCCAACTGGTCACCGTACCGGGAGCCGCCGTCCCCTACCCCTACGGGGGGAAACAGCGAGTTGTATCGATTGACCTTAACGCTGAGGCTCTTCAGGCGCGAGGTTTGTCACCGACCGATGTCATCAATGCAGTCAATGCGCAAAATATCATACTGCCTTCCGGAACGGCCAAAATCGGGACGGAGGAGTTTGACATCGGACTAAACTCCAGCCCGAAAACCCTCAAAGAGCTGGAAGACATTCCGGTTCGGACGATGAACGGCACGACCACCTATATCCGTGATGTTGCCAACGTCCGAGACGGTTTCACACCCCAGACAAATATTGTTCGATTTGATGGACGGCGCGCCACGATGCTTCAGGTTCAAAAGAACGGCAAAGCATCGACGCTGGATATTGTGCAGGGTGAAAAGGCACTCGTTCAACGGCTGAAATCGACTCTGCCCGAGGGATTGAATATTCAAACGCTGTCGGATCAATCGATCTTTGTTACGGCAGCGATCGAAGGAGTGATCAAGGAGGCGGTCATTGCGGGTTGTCTTACGGCCTTGATGATCCTGATTTTTCTTGGGAGCTGGCGGAGCACGCTTATCATCGCCGTCTCAATTCCTCTCTCAATTCTCACGTCGCTTGCCGCGTTATCGGCACTTGGTGAGACAATTAATATTATGACCCTGGGCGGCCTCGCTTTGGCGGTCGGAATACTCGTCGATGATGCGACGGTTACGATTGAGAATATTGACAGACATTTGGAGGAGGGAAAGTCGCTCCATGACGGCATTCTGGATGGAGCGGCGCAAATCGCGGTGCCTGCATTTGTTTCCACCCTCTGCATCTGTATCGTGTTTGTGCCAATCTTTTTCCTGAGCGGAACCGCAAAATTCCTGTTCGCGCCTTTGGGGGAGGCGGTCATTTTCGCGATGCTTGCCTCCTATATTTTATCCAGGACGCTGGTTCCGACTTTAGCCATGTATTGGCTCGGAGGGGACCACGCAAAGCACAACGAAAATCGCAATGGCGAGTTTTCTCAGACGAAGCGAAAGACCGGGATACTCGGTGTTTTTGGAGGGTTCAGTCGCGAATTCAATAAAGGGTTTGAGCGGTTTCGGCAGGCTTATCGAGATCTGCTCGCCGTGTGCCTTGGCAACACATCTGCCGTCGCGGTTCTGTTCCTCGGTCTTGCAGGCGCAACGATGCTTCTGGTTCCGTGGCTCGGTCAAGATTTTTTCCCATTGGTCGATTCCGGGCAATTCACGCTGCATGTGCGGATGAAGAGCGGTACGCGTATTGAAGAGGTTGCAAGGCGGGTGGATCAGATTGAGGCGGCGCTTCGCCAGGAGATCCCCAAGGAACAGCTCAAAGGAATCATAGATAACATTGGTCTCCCCTACAGCGGCATCAATCTGACCTACTCCAATTCCGGAGTCGCTAGCGCAGCGGACGCTGATATCCTGGTTTCACTGGCCGAGAAACATGATCCCACCATGACGTTCGTTGACAAAGCCCGCCGGCGCATTCATCGGGATTTCGCGGGTGTTACCGCCTCTTTTCCGCCCGCTGGTATCGTGGCTCAAATCTTGAATTTTGGCCTGCCGGCTCCGTTCGATCTGCAGATCGTCGGCGCCAATACGGTTGCGAACGCGCAATTTGCCAATCGTCTGGTCGACAAGATAGTCCGCATTCCCGGCGCGGTCGACGTACGCGTGCAGCAACCGTTTGATTCCCCGCGAATCAATCTTACGGTTGATCGGACTGAAGCTTCGCAGCTGGGAATAACCGAGAGCCAAATTGCGAATGCACTCCTCGGAGCTTTAAGCGGTTCAACGCAAACCAATCCGAATTTCTGGGTGGATCCGAAGAATGGTGTCAGCTACACGATCAATAGCCAGTCGCCACAATATACAATCAATTCGCTGGATGCCCTCAGAGCCGTTCCAATTCTGAGTAATACAAGCGCGTCGAGCTCTCCAGGAGCTCCGACGCAGATTCTTGGGAATGTTGTCGAGCTCACACGATCCTCAGAGGCGCCAATCGTCACGCACTATAACATCCAGCCGGTCGTCGAGATCTTCGGCGCATCAGAGGGGAAGGACCTGGGATATGTGGCCACAGAGATTCAAAAAGTGATGGATGCCGCGCAGAAAGATCTTCCCAAGGGAAGCCGGATGACGTTGCGCGGCCAGGTGCAAACAATGCGGGAATCGTTTGCCGGTCTCATTGGGGGACTTATCTTTGCGATGCTTCTGGTGTATCTGCTCATGGTTGTGAACTTTCAGTCCTGGACCGACCCCTTGATCATCATTTCGGCACTGCCGTTTGCGCTCGCCGGTATCGTGTGGGCGCTATTCATAACCCGTACGACTCTAAGTGTGCCAGCGTTGATGGGAGCGATCATGTGCATGGGCGTGGGCACGGCAAACAGCGTTCTCGTTGTCACATTTGCGCGGGAACAGTTGCAGGAACATAGCGACTCATTCAGGTCTGCTCTGCAGGCAGGATACGCGCGTTTGCGTCCAGTTCTGATGACCGCGATAGCAATGGTCGTCGGCATGGTGCCCATGGCTTTGGGATTGGGCGAAGGCGGAGAGCAAAACGCTCCGCTCGGACGTGCCGTCATCGGGGGCCTGCTGTTCGCGACCGTGGCAACGCTCTTTTTTGTGCCGACAGTATTCTCCGTCGTTCATAGAAGGAGGCGCTCTCCCAGGCAGGCTATTGCTATTGGAGCATCAAGCTAATTCATGCGAGACAGTACAGTAATCGAGCCCTTGGAACACAAATCAACTGCTCCGGCCAGGGGCAAAAAGGTGGGCATCGCCTTGTTTCTTTTGTCGGTAGCTATTCTCCTCGGCGGAGTGGCCGTCCACGGCATCTTCGTGAGATCACAGTCTACCAAAGAACTTCAGCAGCGTTCGGATGAAGCGGCTGAAATGGTTGTAAGCACGATTCACCCCGAAACCTCCGCACCTTCGATTCCGCTGAAGCTCCCGGGCCAGACCCGTGCCTATATTGAAGCCCCTATCTTCGCCCAAACAACCGGTTACCTGAAAAAGTGGTATTTCGATATCGGTGCAAGAGTTAAGGCAGGCGCGATTCTTGCCGAGATCGATACACCGCAGGTAGATCAGCAGTACAACCAGGCTCGTGCGCAGTTGAAGGTCGCCGAAGCCGCGCGCGATCTGGCCCAAGCGACACTGAAACGGGACCAGGATCTCTTCAATAGGAGGGTCATCTCAGCACAGGATTTTGACACCGCCTCCGACACCGCCCGCCAAAGCCAGGCGACAGTGGTAGCGGATCAAGCCAGCGTTAACGCCCTGGAAGCTCTTGAGAATTTCAAGACGGTGAGGGCACCGTTCGACGGCATTGTTACGGAACGTAATACCGATATTGGAAACTACGTGGCGTCCGGGACCGGCACTCAATTGTTTCGGATGGCCCAGACTGCCCCATTGCGCGTGTACATCAACGTGCCTCAGACGTTTTCTCGCTTCATCAAGCCCGGGACTGAAGCGGACTTGACGCTAAACGAACTTCCGGGCCGGAAGTTTCCGGCGCACGTAACGAGCACCGCCGGCGCAATCGATCCTGCGTCTCGAACTTTATTGACTGAACTGGAGGTTCCAAACGACACAGGGGAACTTTTGCCAGGCTCGTATGCGCAAATCTCTTTCAGATTGAAAGGTGATACCGGCGCTGTTCTCATCCCCTCAAACGCCTTGTTATTCCGATCCGAGGGACCGTCTGTCGGAGTTGTGAATTCCGGCGGCAAGGTGGAAATCCGGAAGATTGTCATCGATCGAGATCTTGGGGATAAGTTGCAGATTTCGGAGGGAATATCGAAATCCGACCAGGTCATTGTGAATCCATCTGACAGTCTTGCCGACGATATGGTGGTCAAAATCGCGTCTCCATAAGCGCTAACTTGAGCGCAAAGTAAGCGAAGCGTCCCCGCTTTGCACACTTCAAAGCCGTGCAAACCGAGACGGTTCGCCTACCTTGGGGCGCGTTTGTTGGCTATCCGCTGACTCAAGTTAGCGCTTATGGGGCAGATCTCCGAGCTGCCGCCGAGAATAGCGCCCTAGCCTTACGAATCTCCCTGAGGAACTGGTGGTGGAACGTCCTAAGCGGCAACGAGTTGGAGATCGAGCATGGCCAGTTTGCGGGTAATCTCGTCATCGTAGCGCAAGAGGATCGAGCGCCTCTTCTGAGCGAAGACATCCGCTAATGCATCAATGCGGATGGACTGCACGGCTTCCAATATTTAGCGTGCTTCCCAAAGCCGAAACGCTCTACTCCGATCCTGAAGCATGGCACGAATCAAAAGCCCCGAGAAACGCAGCGCAATCCTCCAGGCGGCGGTACGGGAGATTGCCGAAGTCGGACTCGGTGCGCCTACGGCGAAGATCGCCAGAAGGGCAGGGCTGGCCGCGGGCACGCTGTTTACCTACTTCGCGAATAAAGAAGAGTTACTGAATGAGCTTTACCTTGAGCTGAAGATCGAGGTCTACCGGAGGGTGAATACTAATTTTCCGCGTAGAGCGAATCTGGAGCAGCGGGCGAGGCATGTATGGTCGAGATCCCTCGATTGGGCCATGGAGTTCCCGGAGAAACGTAAAGTTTCGGTGCAGTTAAACGTGTCCGACCTGATCACGCCGGAAACGCGTACGAGAGCGGCGGGGGAGCGCGGCATGATTGAGGTCACATTAGGTGAACTGGAAAGCCGCAGCGCACCGCGAGGATTGCCGGCGGGATTCGCTTCTGCTGCTATGGGGTCGATGCAAGAAGCAATGATGGATTTTATCGCGAGGGAGCCGAAACGACGCGAAGAGCTTATTGAGCGAGGATTTCAGGTCTTCTGGCGCGCCTTACGGTGAAGGCGTTTCGGTTGACAACGGAGATAAAATGAGCAACCAGTCAGTCATTTAGTATCCACAGGAGGATTTGTCAATGGCAAAAGTCTGGTTGATTACAGGAAGCGGAAACGGGTTGGGGCGGGATATCGTCGAAGCAGTGCTGGCCGCAGGCGATAGCGTGGTGGCCGGAGCGCGCCGGACGCAGGAGCTGGAAGCGCTGGTGGCGCAGTACCGTGAACGGCTCAAACCGGTGACGCTGGAAGTACGCGATGAGGCTGCAGCAAGAGCGGCCCTGCAGTTGGCGGTGGACACATTTGGCCGGCTGGATGTGCTGGTCAACAATGCCGGTTATGGTCAGGTTGCACCGTTCGAGCAAATGAGTGGCGAGGATTTCAAGGCGGTGTTGGATACATGCTTTTACGGCGTGGTGTACACATCGCGCGCAGCTATACCTATAATGCGCAAGCAGAAGAGCGGTTACATCTTTCAGGTGTCTTCGATTGGTGGCCGCCTGGCAAATTGCAGGCAACACGCCGTATCACGCTGCGAAATGGGCTGTGGGTGGGTTTAGCGACGCTCTCGCGATGGAAGTTGCGCCGTTCGGAGTGAAGATTTGTACACTGGAACCGGGCGGCATTCGGACCAACTGGGCCCGGCGGGCAGGACAGGGTTCGCCGGAGCTGCTGCCCGACTACGAGGGTTCGGTTGGCCCGATCCTAAAGCTCCTCAAAAGTATCGAAGGGCGTCAGGAAGGTGACCCGCGCAAGATCGCAGATTTGATTGTGCAATTGGCGAACCGCGATGAAGTTCCGCTCCGGCTGATTCTGGGGGTAGATGCGGAAAAAAGGGTGCAGCAGGCGGAAGCTAGACGTGCGAGCGAGGCCGAGAAATGGCGGCATCTCACCATGTCAACGGTCTTTGAAAATGCAGAATCGATTCCTGAACTGCTAAATCATTAGGTCCAACGAAAAGAGTCGCGTGGCAAGCAGTGGGCTGGACCATGATCGCGAGTTCCAGCGTGGCGTTTCGCAGGCCGGCGATCAGTTCATCGCTCGAGAGGTCATGCAGCAACACCTTTACGCGTGGCACGGCTTTTTTGAAATGCCGCGAGTGCCGGGGGCAATATCACCGTTGTGGGAACCGGGGCGTAGCCGAGGTGCAACTCGGCATATTCGCCACGAGCCAGAGCACGCACCTTTTCCACCAATTCATCGGCGTGTTTCAGCAGCTCGCGGACTTCCTACCAGGAAAAGTTTTCCTTCCGCCGTAAGCATCACGCCGCACGGGCTACGGCGCAAGGTCGACGCCGATCTCATCCTCCAAGTCCTGGATCCGTCGGCTCAACGCCGGTTGCGCGACTCGTGATTCCATGAGCTTCAACGAAATCCTCGACACCCTAAATCGACAAGGTCTCAAATTCTCGTTCAAACAAGTCCCAAAGGAAGGGTTCGCTACTCTCTTCCACGGAGCCGCCGAGGTGGCAGAGATGTTCAGTTACTTCAAAGCCCATACCTACTTAGGTTCGGATTCGTACGACCGAATTGTGCTCGCAAACAAAATAGCCGGCGGGCAACCAACCAAATTTCCGACGTGGGTCCGAGTGAATTTCTCGGCTTAAGGTTATGGGATCATCTCCAAAATGAGGGCATTGGTGCCTATCTCTACGAGCTGAACGACACGCTCGATCCCGGGCTCGGGGCGAAGATCATTGCGGCGATGGAACTCCACGTGCCGATCGACCTGTGCCCGGAGATCGAGGAGTGGGCCGCGCGCGGCGGAGTCATCTCGGGGCGCGATTTCATCGCCAAACTGGGCCCGCTTGAAGACCGTCCCGAGTGGCCCGAGGCGATTTATCTCACGGTCCATCAGACTGACGTCGTCTACACAATCGAGACGCCGAAGCCTTTTCCAATCAAGGCACGCGTCAAGGCACACATCGCGGCAGTCGAGACGCTGATGAACGCGCTCAAAGGGTAGATCAATTTGGTTAGTTTCGCTAAGTTGAAGTTCTAACGCGCGTTACAAAGTTTTCAGGTACGCTGTGATTTACGAGAACGCTAGCCCATACAGTAAAGCCCCCCGCAATCAATCCGCCGACGATGGCAGAGAGAATCGGGGCTACGCCATCGCTGCCTCAGTCGAGCGAATGACTTGTGCAAAACTCCGCGGATCGAGGCTGGCACCTCCAACGAGAGCTCCATCGATGTTCTTCTGCCGCATCAACTGCTCCACGTTGTCCGGCTTCACGCTACCGCCGTACTGAATCCGTATCCGCTCAGCAGTCGTCCGATCCGAAACGGCAGCAAGGACCGACCGAATAAGCGCATGCGTTTCCTCCGCTTGGGCCGGAGTTGCTGTTCGTCCAGTGCCGATCGCCCAGCAGGGTTCATAGGCTACGACCACTTCCGTTAAATCACTTGGCGATACGCCATCCAAACCCTTTCGAATCTGGCCTTCCAGGACCTGCCCAACCTGATCGTTGTCACGCTCGCGCAGTGATTCACCGACGCAAAATATAGGGCGGAGGCCCGCATCCAAAGCGGCTCTCATTTTGCGGTTGATGATTTCGTCCGTCTCGCCAAATAGCGTTCGGCGCTCACTGTGCCCCAAGATTACATAGCGAACATACAGAGCTCGAAGCATCGTCGCACTGATTTCGCCGGTGAATGCCCCGCTTTTTTCCCAATGCATATTCTGGGCGCCGACACGCAGCGTCTGCATTTTTTCCGCTGCCGCTACTATCGCCGGGATAGCCGTGAAAGGAGGGATAATAACAACGTCAACGTCGTTGAAGTCTCGAATCTCCGATACAAATGATCGCATGTAAGACTCAGCCTCATTGTGCGTGAGATTCATCTTCCAGTTGGCTGCCAGAATTTTCTTCCGCATCTGTTATTTATCTGTCAGCGCGGCAACTCCCGGCAGTTCTTTTCCCTCTAAGAGTTCGAGCGATGCGCCTCCTCCTGTCGAAATAAATGTCATTTTGCCTGCCAAACCAAACTGCTTCACAGCGGTGACGGAGTCCCCTCCCCCAATAATGGTCTTTGCACCGGATTCGGCGAGAGCTGCTGCGATTTCTCTTGTCCCTGTGGCGAAATCGGGAATCTCAAAAACTCCGACCGGTCCGTTCCAAACGATGGTTTTGGCTCGCGATATCTCCGCCTTGTACAACTCGATCGTTTCCTCTCCGATATCGACCGCTTGCCATCCCTCTGTGATCCCTTGCGCCGGGGAAAGAACGGGCGTGTTGCGGGAGCTCGCACCAGCCCTGAATTCTTCCGTCTCGATGCTGTCTACCGGGATAAGAAACCTTATCCCTTTCTTCACTGCGAGTGCCAAAAGCTCCTCAGCCAAATACACTTTGTCGGCCTCCACGCGGCTCGCGCCCGTAGGTATGCCCTTCGCTTTAAAGAAAGTGTGAGCCATTGCTCCGCCGATCAAAAACACGTCGGCTTTCTCCATGAGCGCCTTGATGACATCGATCTTATCTGAAACTTTCGAGCCACCAAGAATAACGAGAAATGGCCGATTCGGGTCGGCGAGCTCTTCCTTCAGATACTTAAGCTCCCGTTCCATCAGCAAACCCATGGCAGCTTTCGGGAGGTATTTGGCAATACCGGCTGTACTCGCGTGAGCACGATGAGCCGCACCAAAAGCGTCATTCACATAGAGATCGCCCAATTTCGCAAGAGAGGCTGCAAAGCCGTCCGCATTTGCTTCTTCTTCTTTATAAAACCGCACGTTCTCAATAAGGAGAACGCCGCCCTCGGGCAACTCTCTTGAAGCCGCTTCGGCGGCAGGTCCAATAACATCAGGACTGAATTGCACCGGCGGAGGGAGGATCTCATCGAGATAGTCGGCAACCGGCTTAAGCGAATATTTAGGATTTGGCTGCCCTTTCGGACGGCCAAAATGTGCCAGCAGAATGACCTTGGCTCCTCTGTCGCGAAGCAACTCGATTGTCGGGAGGCTTTCCCGAATTCTCGTGTCATCCGTGATTCGAGGTTTACCCTCAACCTCCTCCGTAGGAACGTTGAAGTCGACGCGAACGACAACGCGCCGACCTTTGACTTCCAAGTCGCGAACCGACAATTTCGACATAGGTTCGAAGCTTTCCTAGAGAATATGTTTCAGCAGGTCGACGCAACGATTGGAGTATCCCCATTCGTTGTCGTACCAGCTAATCAACTTGAAGAAGCGGCCGTTCAGTTCGATGCCCGATCCGGCGTCGAATATACTGGAGTGATTATCGTGCAGGAAATCCGTTGAAACGACCTCATCCTCTGTGTAGGCAAGGATACCCTTCAAATAGGTCTGGCTGGCCTGCTTCATTGCAACACAGATTTCCTTGTAGCTTGTTTCCTTTGTGGTTCTTACGGTCAGATCAACCACCGAAACGACCGGGGTAGGAACACGAAATGACATGCCAGTCAGCTTTCCTTTCACCTCCGGGCAAACCAGACCGACTGCCTTTGCGGCTCCCGTAGTCGAGGGAATGAGATTTACTGCGGCAGCGCGTCCGCCTTTCCAATCTTTTCGAGATGGGCCATCAACAGTCTTCTGCGTTGCTGTATAACTGTGAACTGTTGTCATCAAACCTTCGTCAATTCCAAAACCCTCTTTCAGGAGTACATAAACCACGGGCGCCAAACAGTTAGTGGTGCAGCTGGCGTTGGAGATGATTCGATGCTTCGAGGCGTCATATTTTTCGTGGTTCACGCCCATGCAGACGGTGATGTCTTCGCCTTTGGCCGGGGCGGTAATCAAAACCCGCTTCGCTCCGGCTTCCAAGTGACCTTTTGCCTTGTCGGCCGCAGTAAAGAGCCCGGTTGATTCGATCACAATTTCGCAGCCGAGCTTCGCCCAAGGCAATTCGGACGGCCCCTCCTTGACTGCAAGGCAGCGTATCTCGTGTCCATTTACGACCAGGAGGTCATCGCTCTCCAACTCCGGGCTGGATTTCTCGCTGGAAACCTCGCCTGCAAATCGACCCTGAGTTGAATCGTATTTTAACAGATAGGCAAGATTGTCCGCAGGTACCAAGTCATTCAGAGCAACAACATCGATCTCTTTACCAAGCAAGCCTTGTTCGACAAGTGCCCTAAAGACGAGACGCCCTATCCGTCCAAAGCCATTAATTCCGATTTTAGTCATGGTGACTTTTGTGAGTTAAGGTTTCGAAAACACTCCAATTAATCGGGCCGATGACAGACCGTCAAACGGATTCGAAAAGATGAGGCTGCATAGTGTCCTATGAGAATGCGCCGAGATTTTGCGCCACGAACGGATTCCCTTCACTTTCCGAAAAAAAGACCGGCCCTCTACGGGCGTATCTGTTTAGCATAAAAGACACTCTGCACTTCAGAAGCTGGGTGTTTTCGTGCAAAGACCCAGGGTTCCGCTCAGCTCCACCCTGGGCTAAATTTCTCTTACGCCTTCGGCGTGCTAAAATTCCCCCGGCGCTATGCTCATCAAGACCCCCCAGATTTCTCAACGTAGACGTACGCTAAACAGTGCCCACGGCCCAGTCCGACATATCACCGCTATCGCCAAATGGATCAGGCCGGCGCTTCAGTCAGCCCACCTACACCTTGAGGCTCAGGACGAGAAGACTCCTGCGGCTGATCATCCGGCTTCACCGGGGAGATGGGCGGGGGTGGATTGATGAGTCTGCCGTTGTTGATAATTTCTCGGATCTGGCTGCCGTCCAGCGTTTCATATTCGAGCAGGGCCTTGGCTATCGCAATCAGAGTCTCCTTGCGCTGCGTCAATGCCTTCATTGCGCGCTGGTAGGCATCATCGCAAAGTCTTTTGACTTCACGGTCTATTTCCTGCGCCGTCGATTCACTATAGGCCCGCGATCGCGCGATATCTCTGCCCAGGAATACATAGTCTTCATGCTCACCGTACTCTACCATGCCGAGACGCTCGCTCATGCCCCACTCGCACACCATTTTTCGCGCAATGCCGGTGGCCATACGGATGTCGCCGGTGGCTCCGTTGGTAACGTCTCCAAAAACGATTTCCTCGGCGACGCGCCCGCCCATGATCACCACCAGGCGATCCAGCAGTTCATTCTTACGATTCGTGTATTTGTCCTCGATTGGCAGATACATCGTCGACCCAAGAGAAGGGCCACGGGGAATAATGGTCACTTTGTGAAGGGGATCAGTATGCTCCAACACCTCGCACAACAAAGCGTGACCCGCTTCGTGATAAGCAGTGTTCTCCTTTTCTTTCTCACTGATGGCGAGGCTGCGTCGCTCCTTCCCCCATCGGACCTTGTCGCGAGCCTCCTCCATTTCCGCCATCGTTATGGCCTTTAAGCCGCGGCGGGCAGCAAGCAGCGCCGCTTCGTTGATAACATTGGCAAGCTCCGCACCGGAATATCCGGGCGTGCCTCGAGCGACCACGCCGAGATCCACGCCTTCAGCGAGTTTCACCCGTTTGGAATGAACTCGCAGAATTTCTTCGCGTCCTTTGACGTCCGGAAGGTTTACAGTGATCTGCCGATCAAAACGTCCAGGGCGAAGTAACGCCGGATCGAGGACATCGGGCCGGTTTGTCGCTGCGATAATGATAACCCCTTCCTGCGTGTCAAATCCGTCCATCTCAACGAGTAAAGCGTTCAGCGTCTGTTCGCGCTCATCGTGGCCGCCACCGAGTCCATGGCCACGGTGCCGTCCAACGGCATCGATCTCATCAATAAAAATAATGCACGGAGCGGATTTCTTTCCCTGCTCAAACATGTCGCGCACTCTTGAGGCGCCAACACCGACAAACATTTCTACAAAGTCCGAGCCGCTGATACTGAAAAAGGGTACATCCGCCTCACCGGCAATCGCCCGAGCCAGAAGCGTTTTGCCGGTACCCGGAGGACCGACCATCAAAACACCCTTTGGAATTCGGCCGCCGAGCTTCTGAAACTTCTTCGGATCTTTGAGGAAATCGACAATTTCCTGCACTTCTTCCTTCGCCTCTTCGACACCTGCAACGTCTTTGAACGTCACGCGATTCCGGTCTCGAGCGAGCATTCGCGCCTTGCTCTTTCCGAAATTCAACGCGCCCTTACCTGCGTTCCGGATCTGCTGCCGGAAAAAGAAATAAAGAATCAAGAAAAAGAGAGCAATCGGTAGAAACTGGAGCAGGGCAGACAACATCACGTCCGAATCGGCTTTTATGTCTACCTTGTAACCCCGGCTCTCGAGCTCAGACTTTAAGTCCTTGTTGTACTCGATGAAAATTGTCGTTTTAAAATGGTCCGGAGCCCCGGCGACCGAAGACGGCTTTTTCCCCTTCTCATAGGTACCTCGCAGCGTTTGTGTAGTTCGCCCTTCGGTAACGATCAGCTGCAAGGGATCTTCCTTGCTGATACGCCCCTCATCGAGATACTTTTGAAATTCGGTAAAGCTGATGTCTTCGACATTTCCGTAGCTACCGTTCCGTGAAAACAAAAACCCGCCTAATAGGGCTATGGCGCATGCAAACAGGAGAATGCCGCGCCAATTGAAATTGTTATCGTTGCCGAAATTGCGTGAGTTTTTGTCCTTGTTGGACCTGGGATCTAGTTGTGCCATAGACTAAACAACGCTTCATGGTAGCACAGAGAATCCTCCCTGCAAAGTTGCGCTACCTACAATACCGCTATCGAGAGCAGACCGAAAGGGGCCAAACATCGCATTCCCTGCCGGCCATGCTCCTAAATAAATTAAATCATCCGACAATCCCCGAAGGAGTCGCCATATTCCTTAATTCGAACTATACTTCACGCTGCACCCATACGGCCGGGTGTCGGCCGCGGTCACAGTTTTCCCCGTCATTACCGCCTGGAGAGCCGACTTTACGTAATTTGTCGCCGTCCTCACATCGGCTAGATCGGTGCTTCGCTTATTATCGATAGCCCCTTTGTAAACAAGAATTCCAGTCGGATTGATGATGTACATGTCGGGGGTTGTTTTTGCTCCGTAAAGCCGGCCGACCTTGCCCTCCGGGTCCAACAATAGCGCCGTACGAGCCGCACCGTCTCGAGAGCTGATTTCATTCAATTTTCCCGGGGGATAATTCCCCTCTTCACCGGGCGCTGATGAATCGATTGAAAGCCAGACAACGCCTTTGGAGGTGAATTCCTTCTGAAGACCTTGCATATTGCCTGATCTGTAGTGCTTCCCTACAAACGGGCAATCGGGGTTGTACCATTCCAGCACTACGTATTTCCCCTTGAAATTCGCCAGACTCCATTCCTTTCCGTTAGTGTCCGGCAGCGTGAAGTTGGGAGCAGCCTTTCCAATCTCCGTTTGCGCAAGGCTAAATCCGCAAGTCGCGACGAGCAGTCCGCAGGACAAAAGCAATTTTCCAAGCATAGTATTTCTTCTTTTTGAGTTCCTGTTTCGATATTTGACGTGGAACAGTCAGGATTTGTTTAAAGCTTCCAGAACAGTTTGCGAGCTGATGAGCTCCGGTAACAGTACCGCCTCCTCCTCTTTGCCTCCGCCCGGATAAACCAGATACATCGGAACCCCGGCTCGACCGTGGCTCTTCAAGATCTCAGTGATCGCCGGGTCGCCTTTGGTCCAATCTGCTCGCAAAAGGATCGCCTTCCGCCTTGAGAAGGCTTGTCTTACCTGCGGCGTATCAATCGCAAAACGCTCGTTAGTCTTGCAGGTAAGACACCAATCCGCTGTGAAATCGACGAATACGGGCCGTCCGCTGGCCAAAGCCTTTTCGAGAGAGTCCTTGGTAAATTCTTCCCAAACGAGCTGGCTTGGTCGCGTAACAAATCTGTACACACCGGCGGCCAGCAAAACCGCAACGCACATTGCGGCCGCTGCCATGACTCGCGAACGAGGTGAGGAAACCGGGGTCCAGAAAGAGCCTTTTATCCACGCCAGAAAAGAGATCAGAAGCAGGGCTCCTCCCAGCTCTACGATGGCATCGACTCCTTTCATTTGGCCTAGAATCCAAATCAACCAGAGCAACGTGCCCATCAGCAGGAAGCCCAGGAATTGGCGAAATCGTATCATCCAATCGCCCGGCCTGGGCAAAAATCGAAGCCACTTCGGATTGAACGCAAGAACAAGATACGGCAAGGCCATACCCAGACCGACAAACATGAACACAAGGAACGTTATCCACGGAGGTTGCGCAAATGCAAAAGCCGAGGCGGTTCCGAGAAAGGGGGCGGTGCACGGGGTCGCCAGAATGGTCGCAAACACCCCTTGGAAAAATGCGCTTCCGTAGCCCTGGCCCCTGGCGAGCTTTGCCAATCCGCGAGTAGCCCTGGCCGAGACGGAAAGCTCATAGACCCCGAACAGATTCAGCGCGAATGCGAAAACCAAGCAGGAAATCCCGAGGATAAATCGATCGTCCTGGAACTGGAATCCCCAGCCGACCTGCATCCCCGTCGCTCTCACCAGAATCACGACCATAGCCAGAGCCGCAAAACAGATAAGAATCCCCGTCGAAAAGGCCATCGAAAGCCGAAAGACTTTCTCCGGTCGCTCACCGGCTTCACTCACAAACCCAAAGACTTTCAGAGAAATCACGGGAAGCACGCATGGCATTATATTCAGGATCACGCCCCCGATCAGCGCAAACCCTAAAGCTTGCAGGATGGTGCCTAATCCGACAGAAGCGACAAGGTTGTGGACGTTGGCGGGTACCGCTGCAGCATTGAGTTCGTATCCCTGCCTGTTTTCTCCAGAACCGACAACGAGAATCCCATCAATCTGATCCAACGCTTTCGTTTCAGATTCGATAGGGAGCGTTAGTTTCAATCCATTCCGCACGACGTGCCCAACCACAGCATCACTTGGAGGAACGGGGTAAAAATCAATTGCATCGCCATTCGAAACTCCCGAGACGGCGATCTCAAGATTCTTACCAGCACGGCTGAACTGAGCCTGAACTCCTTTTGCAAGGGGCTTTGGCACCTGGGCTGCATATTTGTCGAATACCTGACTCGCACCCGAGGCGGAAGAGGTCCCGGAACCCAGATTCAGCGTGAGCTGGGCGCGACCAGGGATACATAAACTTTGGCAGACCAGCCAGTCTGTTTTGGCTTCGATAGTGATGGGACCGGCTGGCAATGGGTCCGGCGCTTCCACGGTAGCAAACAGCAAAGTTTCGCCGGTGTAGTCGAAAACTTCCAAGTCGCCGGGCTCCTTGTCACGAAGAGGCAGCGGCCATTGCAAATCATGAACTTTGAATCCGGGCGGCAGGCGCCACTCTATCTTCGTAGGAAGTCCGGAGTCACCTGAGTATTTCCAGTAGATATGCCATCCCGGTTCGATCTTGTAGAGCACCCCAACGCTGAATTTCTGACCCGACTTAATCGAATCTGCATTCGAGATCAGAGACACCCTAACCAATTCTTTGCCGTTGTATTGCTGAGCGTACGCCGGCCGTTGACAAAAACACGAGATGCCAAGCGCAATCCAAATCCCACGCACAGCCCACCACAAAAATTCTCCAGAGAAAGCCTTCATCGCGAATTCAGTTATTCAGAGCTGACCGAGAGGCATCTTCTTCCCGGAGCTTAGCACAATTCTGCTGAAAATCAGAGGGCGACGGCTTTAGCGCGAAAATCTCACTAGCCAAGCGCTCGGGAGGGTCCGATCTCGGAGCGGACCGTCAGCATTGGTCGCCCTGAACTTACGATTTCACCGTAAAGCCGGTCGCCTCGGAGATGCGACCCTTACCGGTCCAGCCGGGCTGGACCCAGGCCAGGCCGGCAGACCTAGCTACCAGCAATGCACAATGCTGGCGAAATCTTGCACACTGCATGCGCCGGGCAACTAATCTGAAAGAACTGACCGTGTGCAACACTATTATTTCTAGCGACTTACATAGTTGAGGCGAAACTGGTACGCTTTAAGCCACTGAGCCCTCGGGAATGCTGTCGTGGGCTGTCTCAATCCTCATAGTAGCCATTCTGGCGATCGTCGTCGGTTTTTCGGGCTTACGCGGATCACCGGTCTGGTTAATGAGAGGATTGTGCATCCTGGTGTTGATCCTTTGTATCGTCGCGGCGGTACTCGCATAAAACCGTGAATCCGTTCGAGAATTTTCTCGCGCCCCGCCAAAAAGGAAAGACCGGCCATTCGGCCGGTCTTTCCGCATTTCCTCAGGGAGATTTTGGCTCTAAACAGAACTGCGTGATTTCAGGACGTCCCGAATTTCGGTCAGCAATGTTTCCTGCGGGCTGGGCCCGGGAGCAGGTGCCGGTTTCTTGAGCCTATTCGCCTGTTTGATCACGATGAAGAGGCAAAAAGCAATTATCAAAAATTCAATAATTGCGTTGATAAAAACGCCATATGCCAAAACGGGAACTCCCTTGTCAGTGGCCTCCTTTAGCGATGCGACATGCTGGCCGTTCAGAACGAGGTACAAATTCAAAAAATCAACTCTGCCAAGCAACAAACCGATGATGGGCATCATGACATTATTCACGAGCGACGAAACAATTTTCCCAAATGCCGCGCCGATAATGACACCCACGGCCAGATCGATCACATTTCCTTTGAGAGCAAATTCCCTAAACTCTTGAAGCATTGACATGGTAAATATTCTTCTTTTTTGCGCGATGGCTTTGCAGGTCTCTGCTTATACCTAATCAAGAGCGTGCCGCGTCAACTCAAAAAAAGGTCCGTTGAGTGCTCCCACCCTCGCTACCCTACATCTCGCTGGTCTGAGGCGCGGCCTCGCTTGATGGGTTGTAACCCTTGAACATGAACTCCGTCTTTTCAGTGTCCTGACCATGTTCAGCCAGGAACTCTCACAGCTCATCGCGAGGACCCGACAGTCGGACCAAGCGGCGGCGAAGGAGCTCGTTGAGCGGTTGTATCCCACGATCATACGGATCGTGCGGAACCACCTTCCCCGGCGTGAACTGGAAGAAGATCTCTCACAGGAGATTTTCCTGAAGATCTTTTCTAAGATTCATCAATATCGGGCAGACATGCCGTTTGAGCATTGGGTTTCACGGATTTCCCTCAATACATGTATCGATCATCTGCGGAAACAGCGAAATCGCCCGGAATACCGTTGGTCTGACTTCTCGGAAGAGCAGCAAGCCGTTCTGAACACGCTTATGGACGGGGCAAGCGAACCCGCAGATCGCGCACCCGGAGAGATTCAGGAATTACTAGCCAGGCTTTTGCTAACTCTCAAACCAAACGAGCGAATGGTTGTACAATGGCTCTATCTTGACGACAAATCGATTGCAGAAATATGTGACCTTACCGGTTGGAAACCGTCAAAAATTAAGGTTATGGCTTTTCGGGCACGACAAAAGCTTGCAGCCACAATAAAACGACTGGCGAGATGAAGGAAGACAACCTGGAATATCTATTCGCAGCTGTTCGCCGCACAGGAAGCGCGGAAACTCCCATTGCTCCTGCCGGCTACGCAGAAAACGTCCTGCGACGACACCAGCGTTGCGTGCAGGAAAGCCAGGCATTCTTCCGCACATCGATTCTGTCCATCACGACCGCGTTTGTCATCCTCGGAG
>DASZHC010000221.1:0-7171 GCA_035938215.1 Chthoniobacterales bacterium | reverse complement strand
TGTCACTTTGTTGCCGTTCTCCCTTCCCGGGCAGCTTTCCGTTTTGGGCTTCGCCTTTCCCTCGCAGACTCGCCAATGCATCAGGCCGTATCGTGTTCAACATGGTCTTGTTTATGGACTGGCAGTTCGTCTCCGGTTGCTGCCCACCCCGTCTCTCGACGACGCAGTTACCTTCAACTACGGACAGCCAGTGCTCTGTCCGACGGGGACTCTCACCCCGCTGTTGGTGCGCACTCTCAGGCGCACGAGGGACGGCCTCCGTGCCGTCCGACTCATTATTTTCAATTCGAGTAGGAAGGAGAAAAATGGGACGGCACGGAGGCCGTCCCTCCCTGGAACCTGTCTTCTGCCTTCTGTCTTCTGCTATCTCACTGTTCCCGGATGAGATCCCAATTCTTTGCGAAATATGAAATGCCGGACCAAAGAGTGAGGCCGACGGCGAAACAGACAAGGATGAAGGCCGTTACGTGCAGAAACGTCGAAAGGTGCGGGTCCAAGAGAGGATCAACCGTGATAAGCAGCAGGCAGTAGAGGATTGTCACAATTTGCCAGACCGTTTTGTGTTTTCCTAGGCGCTCGGCGGGCAACACTTTGCCCTGGGCCGCTGCTATCAGACGAAGTCCGGTAATTAAGAATTCTCGACTTACAATAATTATGACGGCCCATGCCGGAAGAGTTCTCAGCGAAACCAGACAGATGAAGGCGGAAATCGTCATGATTTTGTCCACGAGAGGGTCCATTAATTTCCCGAAATCAGTAATGAGATTAAACCTTCGGGCGATGTACCCATCGGCATAATCCGTGGCGCTCCCAACAATAAAAATCACGAGCGCCAGGAGTTTGGCTCCGGGAAAATTGACGCTGAGGGCAAGCACGAATGGGAAGGTCAGAACCAGCCGCAGAACGGTTAGTTGATTCGGAAGATTCATGCCATCTGAGCCTGCGCGTAGACTGGGTGTTTCCAAATTGGAACAGCGATTTTCAGCTGCTCGATGATTTGGCTACTCCCCTCGAAGGCGGCGCCACGATGCCGCGCCGTCACACGCACAAACAAGGAGGCCTCTCCCGCCGGTACAAATCCAATCCGATGACGAATCACCACCAGGCGGAGGCCGTGTCTCGACTTCGCCTCCTCCGCGATCATCAGAAGTTGGCGTTCCGCCATTGGCTGAAAGGCTTCGTATTCGATGCCTTCGATCAAGCGGCTTCCCTCCAGCGCCCGCACCACGCCAAAAAAATCGACAACCGCGCCTTCCGTCGGCGAAAAACTCAGCTCTGCCGCGTTAATCGGATCGCAGTTCACTCTTATGTCATAAAACTCCATTGCTAAGCATCCAGGATTTAAGATACTCGGAAATAGGACATTCAACTCAATCCTCAGCTCCCAAAATCATGAATTTATCAGATATCGGACTCATCGGCCTTGCTGTCATGGGCGAAAATCTTGTTCTCAACATGGAGAGCAAAGGTTTTTCCGTTTCGGTTTACAATCGGACTACGGAAGTTACGGAGAAATTTGCGGCCGGGCGCGGTGCTGGAAAACGTATTACGGCAACTCGCTCCATCGAGGAGTTTGTCGGCAGCCTGGCAAAGCCACGCAAAATGATGATCATGGTCAAGGCCGGCGCTCCGGTAGACGCGGTCATCGATCAACTGTTGCCCCATCTGGAAGCCGGCGATGTCGTGATCGATGGAGGTAATTCGCTGTATACTGATACGCAACGCCGGGAGGAAGCCTTGGCCGCAAAAGGCTTGAACTACCTCGGAATCGGCGTTTCCGGTGGTGAAGAGGGAGCGCTCAAAGGTCCCTCGTTAATGCCGGGAGGAACCAAGGAGGCTTGGGAAATTGTTGCCCCGATTTACAGAAAGATCGCGGCACAGGTCGAGGGTGAGCCTTGTTGTAGATACATGGGGACCGGAGGCGCGGGACATTACGTCAAAATGGTGCACAACGGGATCGAGTACGGGGACATGCAGCTCATTTGCGAAGCATACGCCATTCTGCGCGATCTACTCGGCCTTAGTCCCGACGAGCTGCACGATGTCTTCGACACGTGGAACAAGGGAGATCTCGATAGCTTCCTCATTGAAATCACAACGAATATCTTCAAAAAGAGAGACCCGGAAACCGGTAAAGCGCTCGTTGATGTCATTCTGGACAAGGCCGGCCAGAAAGGGACTGGAAAATGGACTCTGCAATCTGCGATTGATCTGGGAGTGGTCGTATCTACGATCAACGCAGCCGTCGAAGCACGAGTTCTATCATCCATGAAGGAACAGCGTGTCCGAGCTTCGAAACAACTGCCTGCACCGGCGCCGGTTCACTATGATGGCGGGCGCCAGCAGTTGATCGATGCGGTACGGGACGCTTTGTACGCATCAAAAATCATTTCTTACGCTCAGGGATTTACGCTGTTCGCAGCAGCAGCCAAACATTTCAAGTGGAACCTTAACTTCGGGGACATCGCGACAATCTGGCGCGGCGGTTGCATCATTCGCGCGAAATTCTTGAACCGGATCAAGGAAGCTTTTGATCGAAATCCACAGCTGGAAAATTTGATGCTCGATTCATTCTTTGGCTCAATTCTCGAGAAGAGCCAGGCAAACTGGCGTTTGGCCGTCTCCCTTGCGACTCGGGCAGGAGTTGCCGTTCCTGCATTTGGAGCATCCCTTGCATATTTTGACAGCTATCGGCAGGAGCGACTGCCAGCCAATCTCCTGCAAGCGCAACGAGATTATTTTGGAGCGCACACATACGAGCGGATCGACAAGCCGGGAACCTTTCACACGGAATGGCTGGAATAGCATTCGAGGGCGGAGAGTCATCGGAAAAAGGCTCGTCATGGAATAAGAATGAAATTGCTTGATGGAAAGGCTGTCGCGGAACGAATCAATGAGGAGACTCGCGGAAAGGTAGAAGAATTAAAGAGACGCGGAACCATCCCCGGGCTCGCCGTGGTGCTTGTTGGCGATGATCCCGCATCGGCTTCCTACGTCCGCAATAAAGACAAAATCTCGAAGGAACTCGGATTTTACTCCGAAAAAATAGAGCTGGATGCTGCCACGACGCAGCGGGAACTTTTGGCAATTGTGAGTCGGTTGAACGCCAATCCTGCCATTCACGGAATTCTGGTTCAGTCGCCTCAACCTCCACAGATTAAAGAGGAAGAAGTCGTGCGGGCGATAGATCCGGATAAAGATGTGGATGGATTACATCCGATCAACGTAGGCAAACTGGCGATCGGAGATCTGACGGCGCTTGTGCCATGTACTCCTTTGGGTTGTCAGCGCCTGATAGCCGAAAGCGGCATTGAGATCTCCGGCGCGCACGTGGTCATTGTTGGCAGGAGCATGCTTGTGGGGAAACCGCTGGCGCTGCTTCTGATCCGGAAAGGAAAGGGTGGTGATGCTACGGTCACTATCGCTCATTCGCGGAGCCGCAATCTGCCGGAGATTACCAGGCGCGCCGATGTTCTTGTGGCTGCTATCGGAAGAGCGGAATTCATCCGATCAGAGTTTGTAAGAGAAGGCGTGGTAGTAATTGATGTCGGGATTAACAAGGTCGTTGATCCAGCAAGGCCAAAAGGTTACCGTCTCACAGGAGACGTTGCGTTTGACGAAGTCGCGCCGAAAACGACGGCAATCACTCCCGTCCCTGGAGGAGTCGGTCCGATGACGGTGGCTATGTTGATGGCAAACACGGTCACCGCCTGCCAACACCAGACCGGATCATCCGCAAAAATCACCTGAAAGCCGCAGCGACGAGCTCATTGACGGCTAGTGCATCGAGTCATAAGTAGGAGGCATACCGTTGGCTTCAAAAGGGTCTGGATGCGAGGCGTGAGTGAGGAGCATATCCGGTGCGATACGTAACGAACCAACAACAGGCGCGGCGTCGCTAATCATGCACTCATTTCACTACCAGCGAGGCAAGTTGACCTGCGAGTCTTATTCGCTGGATAAGGCTGCGGAACATTACGGTACCCCGCTTTATGTTTACAGTTCGCAGACGATCACCGATCACTACCAGCGGCTCGATAAGTCTTTGCACGGCTTGAGCCACCAAATCTGTTACGCGGTCAAAGCAAATTCCAACCTGGCTGTGATACGGCTGCTGGCGGAGCACGGCACCGGATTTGATATTGTCTCGGGCGGCGAACTTTATCGTGTTATCAAGGCCGGCGGAAATCCGCTTAAATGCGCATTCGCCGGGGTCGGAAAGAGTCGCGAGGAAATCGAGTATGCCCTGAGAAGCGGGGTCTTGAGTTTCAATGTCGAATCCGAGCAGGAATTGACGGCCGTCAGCGAAATCGCGAAGTCATTGAATAAACGGGCTCCAATTGCGATTCGGGTGAATCCTGGAGTTTCAGCGAACACTCATAAGTATATCAGCACCGGAAAAACGGAGGACAAGTTTGGCATCGGGATTGATCGCGCTGCGCAGGTTTACCGGAGAGCTCAGTCGCTACCCAATGTTACGATCCGCGGTGTGCAAATGCACATTGGGTCCCAAATTGTCGAAGCGAAACCGTTCGTCCAGGCGATCGAAAAAATGTTGCCGCTTGTTCGGCATCTTAAATCGGAGTGCGGCATTGAGTTCTTCAGCATCGGCGGCGGAATTGGGATCGTGTACGAGGGATCCCTGGAAAGCGGCGATGAAGTCTGGTGGAAAGACACATCAAGACATGGATTGACTATCGACCAATACGCAAACGCGGCTGTTCCCTTGCTGAAGGATCTCGGGCTCCGAATTCTGCTCGAACCGGGCCGTTTTATAGTTGGCAATGCCGGCGTGCTCCTGACTCGGGTCTTGTATGTCAAGCGAACATCTGCAAAGACCTTTGTGATCGTCGACGCTGGGATGAACGATCTTATACGGCCCGCATTGTACCAGGGATATCATGAAGTTGTTCCGGTCCGGGAGTCCAAAGACCGGGGCCTCCTTCGGGCCGATGTTGTAGGGCCGGTTTGCGAATCCGGCGATTTCTTTGCGCAGGACCGGGAAATCAGAGAGGCCGAATCGGGCGACCTTTTGGCGGTAATGAGCGCGGGCGCGTACGGATTCACGATGGCCTCGAACTATAATTCGAGGCCGCTGCCGGCCGAGGTGCTCGTTTCCGGGACAGAAGCGAAGCTTATACGGAAAAGGCAGACTTACGCCGACCTGATCGCCCCTGAGATAACAGAAGGTTAGAAAGGTTTGAACAGAAGGTAGCAAAGGTAACGAAGGGTTTTCTCGGATTTAAGCTCCAAGACGCCAGGGCCGGTTACATCCTCGGCAGCTCGTTAAGCCAAGCGTCTCATTCCCGGTTCCCTGTTGCCTTCGCTTTCCTCTGTGGCTGCGGTCGGAGCCGCTGGTAAATAATAGTCGGCGAGAAACCAGAATTGAGAATGGATGACGGCGAGGTACCAAGATAGATCTAAAGCAGAGTCTCCTCCTCCTGGTTGCCTTCGGATGGATGCGGCTTCGTGCTGATCAATGTCGACGACCACCGAAAGTACGGTGACTCGTCTAGCGCAAGGCCGGCTTGACGGAGTTGTATCGATTTAGGAGAACTCGTTCGGCCATAGCACCGAATAACAACCCGAAAGTCGCCCACAAGATCAGTTGGATACCGAGCGAAACGATCCTGAAACGCCACAGGACAACGGCCGGGAATTGGTCTGGGACTTCGTTGATATCCGGTAAAAGAAGTTGGGCGACCACAATGATGCCAATGAACGCGGCTGCGGCGAGAAGTGCGGCGTTCCAGCTACCGTAGCGAGCGGCTAGACGGGGAGCGATCGCAATTGTAAACCCCAAAGCGGCGATCGAGATCAGAATCATTGAGAAATACAACTCACTTCGATATCCGATTGTTTCCGGTTGACCAACCGATGGCGGGTTTGGTGGGTATTTTAACGCCGGGACCAGGACAAGGGCAACAAAGCCGGCCCCGCCCAGCAGCGCGGCAGTTTCACGCGCGCTTAGACGTCCGATCCGTTGGTAGGCAAATGCAAATGCCAGGGCGAACAATCCGCCAAGCGCGGTCCCGTAGACCACGACTCCGGTCAGCAAACCAACTCCACTTTGCACCGCGCGGCTGACTAACTCCGGTTCGGGCGCCTCGCCTTTGACCTGACGCATCTGGTCTTCAAACGCAATAGCGCGGTCGACTTGGGGCTCACCAAAAATCTTGGCGAAACCGAACGCGAGCAAGCCAGCGACAATGCCAACAAGCATCCCTCCGATGAGGAGATTTCTCACCATAGAAGCTTCCTTTCCGACTTAGTGGCAGGGGAAGGCGAGTAAATGGCGCCCATCGTGCACAAATTCATGCACGTACATCCCAGGAAAGATTGCCGTTGCGCCTTCCTCGACGCCGACAAAGTAAATCGCCAAAAGCAGAACTGCCGCGAAAACTAGCCACGGCAACAGCTCAACGATTGGAATAGGAACTGGCTCCGAGGTCGGATTTAAAACCGTCTCTAACATTTCTTGGTCTCCTTTAGGATCATGCGTCCGGCAGAAAACTGCATATGCTGCGAAGGAAGGTCTGACTTTCGAACCGCATGCCTATGGGGCCGGGGCCGATTACAGTGGCGCGACCGTGCCGGATTCTCACCGGCTTCCTCGCTTCGTAATAATAAGCGCGCGAGATTATGGTTGAGCACAGGCGCTGTCAAGAAATCTCTGCAAATAGCAAAATGAAAGGAGGGGCGCGATGCCGCCGATCTTGGCTCCGGTTTCCTTAGTGATTTCCATAGTGACTTTCATAGTGACTTTCGGGTTCAGCATGCTTTCCAAAAAAATTGCTTTTCCAATTGTCATATAATAAGGACCGCTGTCCCATCAACATTTTCTCCGCGCGTTTGCGCCTACGATTCTAGTAGTTAATTGCATAAATCAGAGTAATAACGTTTCATTTGCTGCTGGTGTACCTCTCTGCCTTGGTCCATTCGAAGGGTGCCGCATTCTGATTCCAACTTGCCACAAAAGCTTCGATGGCTTCGATCAGCATGCGGACGCTGGTGAAGTTTCCGCCTTGCCGGGTGCTACGGCTCAGAATGCTAAACCAGCATTCAACCTGATTGAGCCAGCAGCTGTGGGTGGGAATAAAGTGAAGATGCACATTGGGATGGGCTTTGAGCCAGCGGTCCTCTTTCGGCTTATGGGTGTTAAGATTGTCCA
>DASZHC010000220.1:0-9947 GCA_035938215.1 Chthoniobacterales bacterium | reverse complement strand
TAGCCGCAACCAAAACTGTTTCGGATGCTGAGCCTACTCGCGCGTTATGTCAGAGCTTGGTAGGGTCCGATCTCCGAGCGGACCGGAGTCCCAAAGCCACACATCGCAAAACGCGGTCGCCTCGGAGATGCGACCCTACCTGCCCTGCGTGCTCGGGACCAGCGGCCGGCCACGGAACTGAGAGTCGTCGCAAACCACATCGTAAACGAAAGATGGTTATACAAATCCTTGGGTGTATCCATGAATTTCCGTTGAATTGTGTGATTGTCTGTGGTTAGCCTCGCTTAGCCTGGAAACTTCACGAGCCAAAGCGCTAGCGAAATTCCAGGCTCGGCTGCGCGCCTGCACCTTTGATTGTTGATCCGCTTTACGGTTTATTAATCCTAGCGAGGCCGCGTCTCAGACCGGCGAGATGCAGGGTAGCGAGGGTGCGGTGGGAGCAGCGCCGACTGGCCGAGGCGGCCTTGCTATACTGTTATGAGCAAGGTCGCAGATATTCAGGCCGAGATCGAGCAACTCGGAGGGCAAATATTCGACTTGACCGACAAATACGGGAATTCTCGAAGCCTATTTGGCAAAAAGGACTTCTACGGTCGCTTGATGGAGTGGTCGATGCGAGACCCACTCTTCAAAACGCAAATGTTTCGATTCGTCGATGTTCTTCCGAACCTTCGGTCCTCAGACGAGGTAGTAAGCCATCTCTCCGAATATCTGAATGACACGAGGACACCTGTTTCCACTTTTCTTCAGGGTGCACTGCGCGTCGGGAGCTTCATTCCTCCGCTATCTGCAGCCATCATCCGCAAAAATATAGTTGCGATGGCAAATATTTTTATCACGGGCGCGGATAGTAAGTCCGCTCTCCGGAACCTCCACAAAATCTGCAAAGAGGGAGCCAGATTCACCGTGGATATCCTCGGCGAGGCGGTCGTAGGCGAGCGTGAGGCGGACCAATATGCGATACGCTATCGATCGCTCCTCGATTTTCTCGCAGAGCATACAAAATCCTGGCAGACGAGCGCTACCATCTCCGAAAATGAACCCCCTTTCGCCAACATTTCGATAAAGATTTCGGCGCTTTGCGCCCGTATTCGCAGTTCCGATCCCGAGACAAATATTGCAGCGATTCTTTCACGACTAAAGCCCATCGCTCTCCGCGCGAAAGAACTCGGAGCATTCATCAATCTTGATATGGAAAGCCACGGGCTGAAAGAGCTCACCCTGGAACTATTCAAGCGCCTTGGAGACGAACCGGGGCTGAGCGACTACCCGCACCTGGGCTTCGTTATTCAGGCTTATCTGCGCGATTCCTATCGGGACACCGAAAAGATGTTGAAGTGGGCCCAGCAAAGAAACAGGCAATTCACGATTCGCCTCGTCAAAGGAGCTTATTGGGACTTCGAGAAAGTCTTTGCCGCGCAAAGGACCTGGGAGATTCCGGTTTATACCTCAAAGATCGAGACGGATGCCAACTACGAGCGAATTACCCGGCTAATTCTGGAAAACCGGAAATACGTCTATCCGGCGTTCGCATCGCACAACGTGCGAACCATTAGCTGCGCGGCTGCTTACGCGCGGACACTGGGACTTACGCCTGGCGATTACGAGTTCCAGATGTTGTACGGCATGGCGACATCGATCAGGCGCGCCCTCGTAGATCTTGGGTATCGGGTTCGCGAATATTGTCCCATTGGCGAGCTTGTACCGGGCATGGCCTACCTCGTGCGCCGGTTGCTTGAAAATACGTCAAACGAAGGGTTTCTGCGGGCAAGAATTGGCGCAAATACGTCGATAACGGAGCTTCTGCGCGATCCTGCGTCACAATTGACCGAAAGAGGCGACCGCTTGATCCATCATGCCGATAATCCCGCGACTGATAAATCTCTTCATCATCGTCCCACTCCTTCTGATTCGGTTCCCTCATTCGCCAATGAACCTCCAGCCGATTTTACCTTTTCTTCGGTTCGTAAAAAAATGGCGCATGCGCTCCAATCCGTCCGCAGTAAATTTGGCCGCTTCTACCCAAACATCATCGCCGGACGACCTCGGATTTCCGGCGAGCCGATGCGCTCCGTCAATCCTGCAAGACCCGACGAGATCGTCGGTTTGATCTCAACGGCTGCCGCTGGGGATGTGGTTGACGCGGTGGCCGCCGCAAAGCGCAGATTTTCCGACTGGAGCAAGGCACCCGGAGAAGATCGCTGCCGGTTGATTGAACTTCTCGCTGCAAAGCTGAGGGAGAACCGGTACGATCTCGCTGCATGGGAAGTGTTCGAGGTCGGCAAGAATTGGTCCGAGGCAGATGCCGATGTCTGCGAGGCTATTGATTTCTGCGTATTTTACGCGCGGGAAATGCGGCGCTTGAACGAGGGACGATTGACGCAAGAGACAGCGGGCGAAGTGAGCATTGAAAGCTATTTGCCTCGCGGAGTCGGGGCCATTATCGCTCCGTGGAATTTTCCTCTCGCGATCCTCTGCGGCATGACTGTAGCGGCTTTGGTCACCGGAAATACCGTCATCATCAAACCAGCTGAACAGTCATCGGTAATTGGTGCTCAATTCATGAACCTAATGGAGGAATCAGGGCTGCCAGATGGCGTCGCCAATCTCCTCGCTGGAAATGGTGTAACCGTAGGCTCGCTGCTCGTGGTGCATCCAGACATCGACTTTGTCGCATTCACCGGATCTCGTGAGGTCGGCACTGAGATCTGGCAAATGGCCGGCGTCACGCACCCGAATCAGAGGAACCTGAAGAAGGTCGTCTGTGAAATGGGCGGAAAGAACGCAATGATCATCGACACGGATGCCGATCTAGACGAGGCCGTACTTGGCATCATTCAATCCGCATTTGGTTATCAAGGACAAAAATGCTCCGCGCTATCGCGCCTCATTACAATTGGGGAAACCCACGAACAACTTGTTCCCCGGCTGATAGAAGCAGCTGCGGCACTCAATATCGGACTCCCGGAACATCCCAGCACCGACATGGGACCCGTAATCGATCAGGCGGCGTTCCAAAAGATCCAATCCTATATCGAAATTGGGAAACGCGAGCATACGCTGAGTTATCAGGGAGACATTCCGAGCGAACTCAGAGGTTTTTTCGTTCCGCCGACAATCTTTACTGATGTCGACCCTGCTTCACGGCTCGCCAAAGAAGAAGTCTTTGGGCCGGTTCTCTCGGTACACCGTGCCGAGGATCTTGATGAAGCGCTTAAAATTGCGAATGACTCCCCCTTTGCTCTAACAGGAGGCCTCTATTCCCGAAGTCCTCGAAACATCGCACAGGTGCGGTCGGAGTTCCTTGTCGGCAATCTGTATATTAATAGACCGATAACTGGCGCGATCGTCGGGCGCCACCCTTTTGGGGGATTCAAAATGTCGGGGAGCGGCACAAAGGCGGGTGGTCACGATTATTTGCTCCATTTCACTTTCCCGCGAGTCGTAACCGAGAACACTTTGCGCCGTGGATTCGCCCCGGAAATTCACCGGCAATCTTCAGCTGATACCGGGTGAGGCACGGGCTCAATTGCTGGCCCATTTTTCTCCTTGTTATGCGTGCCAGAAACGATTAGTCGGACGGCACGGAGGCCGTCCCTCCCATGACCAATGTCGACGCAAGCCCTGGAGCTGGAGGGCGCCCGCTCTGGTGGTGCCGTTAATTGGTGTTGATGTCGGCGAACCACGGCTGCGAGGGACCGCAGCCCTCCAAGTCGCCACCGATCATCGTTGCCGCGGCCGGAAGGGCATTGCTGGCCGATCCCTCGGAGGGCGTCCGCTCCGTCGGCGCCGTGAAATGGTGTTAAGTGTTGGCATTATCCCGCGTATTCGACCACGCCGTCGTTATTCTTAACGGTTACGGAAGAGCCTGGAGCGGCCAGTCTCAGAGTTGCGCGCCGATCATTCTCGCCGAACAGAATAAACTCGGCTCCGTCCTCTTCCACCGACTCGATTCTGCCCTCGCCCAACATGTTCGGGGTGGGACCTCCAGCAACCTTCACCTGCATCGTGGATCGATCGTTAAACACAATGGTAACCAACCCTTCTTCTTTGGTTACGAGTTCAATGGTGCGCCCTCGAAGGATACCTGTCAGCGTTTCATTCACTTGCATAAACCTACAATCTGCTGTTCGGAACTCTTCGAAAGTCGGATTTGTGCCAAAGTCTTGAGGTCCCATCCTGCCGGCGCGGGATGATATTTCCAGGCTAACCCATCACAATCACCCAGATGTCCGTACTGCCGGCCCACTCAAACAACTGTTCAGCGAAGGGCGGCGCGACATGAACGCAGCCGTGCGATGCAGTGTTCGGATCACCCTGATGAATCGGGAAAGGTTTCATGGAAACGGGGAACTTCTGGTCCTTTACACCATGCCTGGCCTGAAGGCCATCTCATTTCGACTTCTCCAGGAACCGGCTCTGAAGAGCTGCCCTGGGAAGCGGCTCGGAATGAAACTGGGACTTGAATTAGAACCGGATTGGTTCCTTCAATCTCGGCTTGTGTGCGCCAGCTACTCCTCGCGGAGCAACCATATCCCGTGCGGATTATGAAACAGATCCCCCTCCGGATTCAGCTTGTCCGGCTCCCAAAACAACCGGAACCGAGCGACGGATTCATCGACCCGCAGGACTTCCGAGGAGTGAAGAGTCCGCTGATCGATGATTCTCCAGTAGTTAAATTTATTGATCAGATTCGCTGCCTCCCTGATGACCATGCGTTTTTCGACTGTGGAATCCGCCAAGCCAAAATGATGCATGCCGCAGGAATAATAACGGTTATCTTCCGCGAGCAGCATGACTACTGCGCAATACCAGTCGAACTCATTTTTCGAGCCCAGGAGTTGAAACCACCGCTCCCACCAATGGCCCACTCCGGATGACTCCAGCTTGATTGCAATTCCCCCCAGTCGCTTTGCCAATTCGGTAAACTTCAATATTCGCAGGCGCTCTTCAATGACGTTCGACGGAAAGCGCAAATAGATGCTCGACCGATGGCCACTGATCGCAGACGCAACAGCGGGAGGCAATTCGCCCCGAGTCGCTGCTTCGAACGCCTCTGTCATACGAGGATGCCGCCCAAGAAACTGTACGTGTATGTGATCCTGGTGGTGGACATCGGCCAGAATGCCGCCTGCAAATGTATAGCGGCCGCTCGGTTCCAAACCGAATACACGGCGAGCAAAATCCGAGCGGTCTTCCCACGGCCCCGGCACGCAGACTATCATCTCCCGATTCACCAGGAGGACTTTAGCCTGCATTGGTCTCAAATCTCTAGGGATTTGTGACCAATACAGGCTCTTTGACTTGTGCCCTGAAATTGCAATCAGACCGTCCGGTGCATCAACTTGCTAGTGTCCTGTCCCCGAAATAACATGCCAGCAGATCTCGACATAAGCGCTAACTTGAGCGCAAGTAGGCGAAGCGTCCCGCTTTGCGCGCTTCAAAACTGTGCAAACCGAGACGGTTCGCCTACATCGTAGCGCGTTTTTGAGCTTTTGTGAGCTCAAGTTAGCGCCTAAGGGGCAGAATCTCCGAGCTGCCCGCCGAGAACGGCCGTCTCGGAGATGCGGCCCGTACCTGTCTGCTCGCGCGTTATGTCAAGGCTTGGATAGGGTCCGATCTCCGAGCGGACCGGAGTCCCAAAGCCACGCACCGCAAAACGCGGTCGCCTCGGAGATGCGACCCTACCTGCCCTGCGTGCTCGGGACGAGCGGCAGGCCATGGAACTGAGAATCGTCGCAAACCGCGGCCCCTTGTCGATTTTTGAGGGCTAACTGCCGGCGGAATTACCATTCTGCGCTCGAGCGCAAGATCCCATAAAGCACCACGGTAACGAAACGCCCATCCTTTAGAACTTCGTCGCGGAGTATTCCCTCGCGCACCATGCCAGCTTTCTGCATGACACGCCCCGAAGACTGGTTTCCCACAAAATGTCGCGCAGATATCTTGTGATACCCCAGCTCCGTAAAGCCGTAATTCAGAACCGCCTTGACTGCCTCGGTGCAATATCCGCAATTCCAGTATTCCGGCCCAATCCAGTATCCAAGTTCGGCGCGGTTAAAGGGACCCGCCCGATTGAGCGATATTGCACCAATCAGAAACCCGTTCGTCAGGCAAATTGCAAAGATGGCGCCTCGCTCTTCATAAAAGACAGCCTGATGCGTCGAGATCCACGATTCTGCAATCCCCTCGCTATAAGGATAGGGAATAGGCAAAGTTGTCTCATAAACTCGCCGCTCTCCGGCCAGTCGCATGACATCGGGCGCATCAACCAGGGAGAATGGTCTTAGTATGAGCCGCTCGGTGCGGAGTGTTTCCTGCACTAACATGGGCGAAAGGCTCAACTAACCTAGCATTGTCGGAAAAACAAGTTTAACCAAGACGTTTCGAGAATCATTGAAAAGCGGGACTTGTTGCAGATGAGTCAAGTTTCCGCTCATTAATCATTTAGGTTGTTTTGCTTTTCAAGGATTCTATAGCGAGGCTGCCTCGCCCGAGCGGCGCCGCTCCCAGCGCGACCTTAATACCTTAATCTGCCGGTCTGAGGTGCGTCCTCGCCCGGTTCACAGCATATTCCGCAGCCTTGTTTTCGTAGTGGTTGTTTGAAAATAGATTGTTTTCCAAAGACCGAACCCGAGGTACAGTTCTCTCCTTCCAGCGTTCGCAACCCATGCCCCTCCTAGGCTGCATAGCAGACGATTTCACCGGTGGAACAGACCTGGCAAGCAATCTCGTTAAGAGCGGCTTTCGCGTGGTCCAAACAATTGGAGTTCCGGAAGCTTTCGGTTCGCTCGATGAAGTCGATGCTGTGGTTGCCGCGCTAAAGACCCGCACCAGCTCGGTTGAGTTCGCTGTGAGCGAGTCCAGAAAAGCGCTTGAATGGCTCAGGTCCGTCGGATGCCGGCAATTCTATTTCAAATATTGCTCAACGTTCGATTCGACGGCTCAAGGAAACATCGGGCCTGTGATCGAAGTTCTCTTGCGGGAACTGAATGAAGCGTTCACAATCGCCTCCCCTGCTTTTCCCGACAACGGGCGAACGGTGTACCACGGCCATCTTTTTGTCTACGATCGGCTTCTGAACGAGAGCGGGATGCAGCAGCACCCACTTACGCCGATGACAGACCCGAACATCGTTCGCGTTTTGGCCGCGCAAACCAGTTTGTCCGTCGGCCTGGTGCGCTCGCAAACGATTCGTCAGGGTGAAACAGCCGTGGAGACGGCTTTTGAGATGCTGCAAAGTCAGGGCATCGGTATAGCAGTCACGGACGCCACATCGACCGACGATCTTGTGATTCTGGCCAGAGCGGCGAAAGGAATGAAATTGGTGACCGGAGGCTCCGGTCTCGCACTCGGTTTAGGCGAGAACTTTGGCCTGCGCGATCGACCGGCGTCAATCTTTACCGCGCCGGCAGGCCGGCGAGCGATCCTGGCAGGAAGTTGTTCGCAGATGACGTTAAAACAGATCGACCGAGCGAAGGTCCACTTTCCATCATTCAGGGTCGAACCGCGGAAGCTCCAATCTGATTTTGAGGCAACTTTTCAAGAGGTCTTGCGCTGGACGCGCGACAAGTCGTCGTCCCCTGTCCTGGTGTATACAAGTGCCGCTCCGGACGAGCTCGTCTCGGCCCAGAAACAAATCGGAATCGAGCAGGCCGGAGTTCTGTGTGAGAAATTTCTCGCATCGCTTGCCGCGAGACTGGCAAATGACGGCTACTCGCAGTTCATCGTTGCAGGCGGTGAAACGTCCGGGGCGGTCGTGAAGCAACTCGCGGTCGATTTTCTGCAGATCGGGCCCGAGGTAGCACCAGGCGTTCCCTGGACTGTTGCGTGCGGTGAGCAACGCAAAATTGCCATGGCGCTCAAATCGGGAAACTTTGGATCGGAGCAGTTCTTTATCGAGGCATGGCAACTCCTCGATACTAGGATATGAAACGCGAACGGCAACTTCGAGAACAGATTGTCGAAGTCGGATTAAATTTGTATCGCCGCGGGCTGAGCCCTGGCAGCAGCGGTAATATCAGTGTGCGCGTGGAGGATGGCTGGCTAGTCACACCAACCAATTCTTCTCTCGGAAGTCTCGATCCCGGCGTTCTTTCCAAGTTGGACTGGAACGGAAATCTGCTTTCCGGCGAGAAGCCAAGCAAAGAAGCCTTTCTTCATCTTGCGATGTACCGGAAGAGGCCGCAAAGCGGCGCTATAGTGCATCTTCACAGTACGTTTGCTGCTGCCGTCTCATGTCTCGACGGCCTTGAATCAAAAAGCTGCATTCCACCGATCACGCCCTACTTCGTTATGCGCGTCGGGAAACTGCCGTTGTTACCTTACTATCGACCGGGAGACATATCTCTAGCAGACGAAATCGACAGGTACGCGGCCAGGCATTCCTGTGTTCTTCTGGCAAATCACGGTCCCATTGTGTCGGGCACAGATTTGCAATCTGCGATGTATTCAGCCGAAGAGCTGGAAGAGACTTCGAAGCTTATGCTCCTATTGCACGGCCGGCCGATCCGTACGCTTAACCAAGCCCAGCTACAGGAGCTGCGCGAAACGTTCGGGGCCGAATGGGAATCCTGAAATCGTCGAAACTCCCGCAAGACCACCCAATTTCAACCTTTTAAACCGCCGAAATCCTTTTATGCCTGAACCTAAGAAAATTGGATTCGTTGGGTTGGGTGCCATGGGATTTGGAATGGCATCGCAACTATTGAAAAACGGGTTTCACGTCGCGGCAGTCGATACGCGATCGGAAGTAAAGACGCGCTGGATCGACGCGGGTGGCGCGTGGTGTGATTCGCCTTCGGCAACTGCAATCGATGCGGACGCCATTGTTGTAATGGTCGTCAACTCGGAGCAGGTCGATGCAGTGCTTTTTGGGGGAAAGGGCGCTTTGAAAAGCTTGCGACAAGGGAGCGTCGTAATCGTCGCCAGTACAGTGTCTCCCTCATACAGCAAGGGTCTGGGAAAACAGCTTTCAGAAGCCGGCTATCTTTATCTCGACGCACCGGTCAGCGGGGGCGTGGTCGGCGCGGAGTCTGGGAGTCTATCGATTATGGCGTCGGGATCAGACGCCGCTTTTGAGGCAGGTGAACCGCTGCTGAGGGCGATGGCAACCAAAATCTATCGCATAGGAGCGGAGGCCGGGCTCGGCTCGGTAGTAAAAACGGTTAACCAACTGTTGGCTGGCGCGCACATCACTCTTGCAGCTGAAGCGATGGCTTTCGGCGCAAGAGCCGGCGTAGACCCGAACGTCCTCTATGAGGTAATTTCGCACAGCGCCGGCTCTTCATGGATGTTTAACGATCGTGTGCCGCACATGCTGGCCGGCGATTTCACTCCCCGTAGTGCCGTTAACATATTTGTGAAGGATCTCGGCATCGTTCTGGATGTGGGGCAAGAGCTGAAATTTCCGCTGCCGATGGCGGCGCTGGCGCATCAGATTTTCGTGGCCGCTGCTGCTGCTGGCCTTGGAGCACAGGACGATTCCGCGGTCGTAAAACTGTTTCAAAATTTGAGTGGAGCCTCGGTGTCTCAAACAAGGTCAGAGAGGTAGGGTCGCATCTCCGAGGCGACCGTTTTACGGTGAGCTCGTAAAGCGCCGGTTCGCGTTAGCCAAAAAATGGGTACACGAATACAAGAACCCGACTTCACACAGAGCCGCAGGTATTTGTGGGCGCCGGTCTTTTTGCGATTTTCTTGTTCGATGCTAGTTTCCGTGTCCTTCGTATGAACTACAAAGAGACGCTGAATTTGCCGAAGACTGAGTTCCCGATGAAGGCCAATCTGATCCTCAGGGAACCGGAGACTCTGGCTCGATGGGAAGCCGAAGATCTTTATGGGCAAATTCAGGATGCGCACGAGAACGATCCTGTGTTTGTGCTGCATGACGGTCCGCCGTTTGCCAACGGCGATGTCCACATGGGTACGGCCCTCAACAAGATTCTAAA
>DASZHC010000219.1:0-4735 GCA_035938215.1 Chthoniobacterales bacterium | reverse complement strand
AAACATTGCTCCGGACTGGCGAAATGAGGGGTTCCAAAAAAGATCCCTGCCTCGGAGCGGGCCCTTTCCGAGGTTCGATAATGTAAAGGCTTAGCCAAGCCGAAATCTATGACCTTTACCGTTACCCGATTCGCCTCACCGAATACCACCATCAAATTGCCGGGCTTGATATCGCGATGAACCAGATTATGCCGATATGCGGCGCTTAACGCCGCAGCGACCTGGTTCACAATCTCGAGCGCCACGTCCACATCGAGAGGTCCCCGAAATTTGAGAACGCGGTCCAGAGTTTCGCCTTCGACAAACTCCATGGCGTAAAAGTAATCATCCCCGGTTTTACCTAAATGGAAAACGGAGGCGACATTCGGATGATGCAGGCCGGCCGCCGCGCGGGCCTCGCTGACGAAACGCTGGCGCGCCGATTCGCTGCCCAGATATTGGGCGTTAACCACCTTTAGAGCCACCGAACGCATCAAATTAGTGTCCGTCGCTTTAAAAGTCACTCCCATAGCGCCCCGCCCCAACTCCAGCGGCCTACCATCTTCGTTTAGTACTAATTTGTAATGCTCGAATCCAGGTTGCGCCGACTCGAGCTCAACGGTTGTACCCGGTATATCAAGCTTAGCCTCGGACGCGTCGCCAAGAGCGCGTCGCAGCATGCAAACCGGACAATACTGCCCGGAGTGATCGGTTGCGAGCGGCGTACCGCAGGCCTCGCAAACGCCGCGGTGCTGGGCGACCGGCGATCCGCTCCCAGCCGTCAAGCCGTCGTCCGATTTGCCAACCTCCAGAGTCATGGGCCGCCTTCGTGCGCAACGAGCGGATCAAAAAGAGCGCGAATTACGTCATCGATATCCGCCGGATCGAAAACAGTGCGACCGACCTCATAGCGCAAAACGGCAGTATGTTGTTTAGGTAACCGATGCATGAGCGTTTTCATCCTTGCGCGTCCGATGCCTAGCTCTTGTGCAAACTTTTCGTATGATCCACCCTGATCCCTTCCATCTGTAAGAAAATCTTTAAAGCACCAAACGTCAATGATTTGCCTGGGCTAGCTGCGTTAGCGCATGACCTTCCGCGACGTGTCGGAAGGACCCCTCGGGCTAATCCCAGGCTGGTCATTCGGCGAATACCTACGCGTCATACGAAACTATGGGCCGCCCAAGCCGCGCGAATCATTCTCCAGGTTTGTCATCCGCTCCCCTTTCCGCCCTTCCACACTATCAACCGCGCCTACGAATCGAAACAAAAAATCACAGTTGCGACCCAAAATTCGCTAAATTGAGAAAACCACGGCAGCACGTCGTGTAGAGAACACCCGGAGCTGCTTCTAGAATTTCTTCTCCAATTCAACATAATAATACCTGCCGAATGGATTTGTGCTCAGGGTGTCGAAGCCCGAGGAAGTATCCGAAAATGGAGGTCTGACATCGCCGATGTTATTGATTCCGAAGGTGAGCTTCGTGTTAGCCAACCAACGACGCCAACCGGCGCTCGGACCCTCAGGCTGCGGAGAGATCGCTTTCTCGCCCAAAATGCGCTTTCCATCCTTGCCGTAGCCCGGCCGAGGGGTTTGCGGGGTGATTTCTTCGGGTTTGCCCAACTGATACGAAATCTGCCAGTCGACGGTCGTGAAACTTCCAATCCGATGAATGAACCCATTCGGCTCAGTGTTATCCGGTATTGCGCCTTGGAAATTATCCGTCGCATCGTGTTCGGAATCGATGTAATTCAAGGTGAATCCCGTTGAGAAAGTATCGATGCCGAACAGCGTCTTCGAGTAAAAGATGCTGGCCGTCATCTTGAAATCGGGCGTGTTAAAGGTGTCCGTGAGATTCTCGAGAAACATACCGGGCTGGTTCTGCTGCATTACGCGATAATTCCAGGCCGCGTCTACCGCGGCGTTGAGCTTCCCCCAACCAAACTCCTTGGTCACATAACTGCCGCCAAAATCAATCGAATCGACTCGCACAGATGCCAGGTTCAGGTAGGGATCGTTGATATGGTCGATCGCCCCGTCCGCCAGGCGAACGACCGCCCCTGGGAATTGTGCTTCGTTCCCAAGTAGGAACTGGGGATCGAGCAGGGTAATCTCGTTCCTTTTGGTGATTTCCGACCAATCAACATATGCAGTAAATCCGTTAGCCCAGCCCCACCAACTATGGTCCGGATCGGTGCTACCCGGCGTCCAGACCGCCCCTAGGTAGTAGCCATAGGAATTTTCAGGTTTGAGATTCGGGTTTCCGAAGGCGCGCAACTGAAAGGAATTTACGGTTTGGGTGACCGGATCAAACAGAGTCGGAAAAGCAATCAGTTCTCCAGCAAACAACTCTGTCACAAAGGGAGCGCGGAAGCCCTCAGAGTAGCTCGCGCGAAATGTCAGATCGTCAAATGGCTGAAAGAGAACCGAAATCTTCGGTTTCCACGCGTTTCCTGAGCTGCTGTAAGTGTCGAAACGCTCCGCTAGGATCACCTGCAACGATCGGGCGCCTGGAACGCTAAGTTTACCTCCAAGGACCGGGATAGTTAATTCTCCGTACCCGCTCCAGATGTAATCTTTACCGCCGCCGTTTCCTCCACCAAAGGAAACGACGTTAAAATTCGTGCTGTTTCGATCCATCACCTGGACATAAGAGTCGCTCCGGTATTCCCCACCAATACCGACGGTGATCGGTCCCCCCGGCAAGTCAAAAAGTTCGCCACCCGCTCTGACTGACCACATCGTCAGGTCGGTTCTTGAATTGTTGTCGAGAGTGATCCGAGTGGCGTTGACAAGTGGTTGGTTCACTCGCACACCGGTACTGGTATCTGTAAACGGATTGTAGAAAACACCTGGAAATCCTGGCAGGGTTCCAGCCAGTGCCGCGTTCAGACCGCTCTTTGAGACCGCATTCGCAACCGTACTGTCGCCATCGCTTTCTGCGTAAAGGAAATTCGCGTCGACAAACCAGTTCTTCGGCAAATTGATTAGAGAAACGCCAGAGACAAACCGGTAAGTGTCGACCGTCACCGATCCTTTTAAAGGGCCGTATTCAAGGAGGCGCCAACCGTTCGGCGTGAGCGGCACTCCAAACGGGTTATTGGGGTTAGTCGCAGGAATAGTGATTTGGTCCGTTGTACCAGCAGCCGTTGGA
This sequence comes from Chthoniobacterales bacterium, assembly GCA_035938215.1. Lineage (GTDB taxonomy): Bacteria > Verrucomicrobiota > Verrucomicrobiia > Chthoniobacterales > JAFAMB01 > DASZHC01. The sequence continues at coordinate 1,601 of DASZHC010000219.1, read as the reverse complement.
GCCGCTTGGTTCGTTTCCTCAAGGTGGTTACCGTAAAACTGCTCGTAAATTTTCAGCCGTTCAAAGGGTTGGTAATCCAACTTTACATAACCGCCGTAGCGTTGTTCGCGAGGGAGCAGCTCCTGAAAAGGAGTTGGATTGTATAGGTTTTGGATTCCGTTAATGCTAAAATCACTAGCTGAAATTTGCGGTCCTTTAGTACCCGGAATCACTGCATAAAGGTTACCAGCCGCATCCGTGAAGTTACCAGCCGGAGCGAATGTCGAAGAGAAATCGAAAAAAGAACCGAACTTTTGATGATCGAGAATAAAGGAGTAGCTGCGGTCCACTCTTTGGATCGGGTCTTGTTCGAAATAGTCAAAAGCCGTGAGAATACTGAAGTGCGCTGTCTCGCTCAGCTTTTTAGAAATACCTCCGACGAGCGAAGTATGGTAAATCGCAGCATCGCCTCTTTGGCTGGTTCCAAAGTAACTGTTGATGTCGGCGCCGTCGTATTCGTCCTTCAGGATAATATTAACGACGCCTGCGATTGCGTCAGATCCATATCTTGCGCTGGCGCCGTCTTTCAGGACCTCTATACGGTCCACCGCCGCCAACGGAATCGAATTGAGATCGACGAAACTCTGAGTTCCGTTCTGCGGGAATGGGAAAGGAACCTGGCGCAAACCATCGATCAACACAAGGGTCGAATTGATACCTAAACCACGCAGATTCGCCGCCGAAGCCCCGGGAGAAAAGCTGGCTCCCGGAAATGACAACGGCGTAAAGCTGCCGACGTTTTGCGGGAGTCTCAGCACAACGTCAGCAACGGTCTGGTCTCCTTGCTTCTGTATGTAGTCTTGATCGAGGGTCACGACCGGGGCTGGCCCGATGCCGACTCTCGGCACCACATACCCGGTCACTACAACTTGTTCGAGTCGGGTACTTGCCGGCGTTCCCTCGTTGGCGGCTGCTGGGACTTCCACAGGACTGGCTGATGGTGCCGGCTGCTGCCCCATCAGTAAGCTTTGAGCGCCAGAAATACTGAAGGTGAGGGCAAGCAAAGCTAACAGCGTACCGTCTCGCGTATAGCAACGGTTCCGTTGCGCTCCTCCTAGCCTTCCTCTTCGCATGATTCCGCTCCTTTGTCGCGCTTCTAGCGATTCGAGACCGCACAGATCATCACGTTTTTCGCGCTTGATTAGAGAAGATCATTCCAGTTTTTACAACTCTATTCGGGGAGAGTGCAAAATGAGCCGGCTTTTAGCCTGCGTCGCCACTTCTCTCGGTACCAGGACATGATTCAACCTATTCAGACCTCTCGAGCGCAATTGCGGCTTTTTGACCCGAGGCGAAGCTGCTCGCGCTCAATTCTATGTTACATTTCTAACAGGCAAGGCGAAGTCTTCAACCTTTGCCTCTCTGGCGTCCCCGTCTTAGGTATACATTGAGAAAGCTCAAAACATGGAAACGCCACTCTTCGTCTTTGCACATGGCGCCGGTGCGTCTTCTTCGCATCCGTGGATGCAACGCTGGATCAGGAGGCTGGCAACAATCGGAACTGTTGCCCCTTTCGACTACGCATATATCAAAAACTTGAGCAAACGTCCCGACCCGCTGCC
>DASZHC010000218.1:0-29958 GCA_035938215.1 Chthoniobacterales bacterium | reverse complement strand
CCCGACTCAGCCGCATTCCAGATGAGCCGTGGCAAGAACTTGCCGTTGCCGTTGCCGGCCCTCTTGTGAACGTCGTTATCGCAGCGGCTCTGATCTTCGTAGTCCATCAAGCCGCTCCGTTGGATCAGCTAGAATCAATTGAAAACCCAAGAATTGAACTTCTGGCTAAGTTGGCTTCTGTGAACATCGTGCTTGTATTGTTCAACTTGATTCCCGCGTTTCCCATGGATGGCGGCCGGGTGCTCAGGGCTATATTGGCAATGGCGATGCCGTACTCGCGCGCGACATTGATCGCCGCCAGGATTGGACAGGTTCTGGCTATCTGTCTTGCGGCCTACTCCTACTTCGGACCTACCAAGAATCCGATATTGATTTTTATCGCATTCTTCATATTTATCGGCGCTCAGCAAGAAGCCGCGATGGCGCGGATGAGACAGACGCCCCCTCCGCTGTAATCGCAGTTCGCAAAAAAAGGTGCCTGCCTTCGCGGGGCATTCTTTCCGCGTCTAAAGCAGCTATTAATGGCGTTCCCCTATCCGTGGGATTAGTTACTAGGGTATGATAAAGCTAGGTGTAAACATCGATCATGCAGCTACGCTCCGGCAGGCTCGATACGTCGACATGATAGATTCGCCCAACTGCGAGCCTGACATTCTCGCAGCGGCTTCGGCCTGCGAACGCGCGGGTGCCCACGGGATCACTATTCACCTCCGCGCAGATCGTCGCCATATCCAGGACCGGGATGTGTTCCGTCTAAGGAACAGCATCATGACCAAGCTGAATCTCGAAATGGGCAATACTCCGGAAATACTGAGCACTGCCTTGAGAGTCGTGCCGGATGAAGTTTGCCTCGTGCCTGAAAATCGACAGGAGGTCACAACCGAAGGTGGACTCAATGTCGCGAAATACTTCAAGGCTTTGAAACAAACGGTGGAACGTCTCCACTCCGCCGGGATTCGGGTAAGCATGTTTATCGAACCGGTTGGAGAGCAGATTGAAGCGTCGGCTGAAATGGGAGCCGATGCTGTTGAGCTTCATACGGGAGCGTTTGCCAATGCGCTGGACGATTTCAAGAAAGATGAAATAGAGCAGCTGAGCGTCTGTGCAGAGCTTGCCAAGAACAGAGGTCTGCTGATCAACGCCGGGCACGGAATTAATTATGGCAACGTCGGCTTGTTATTGAAAATTCCGCATTGGAATGAATTTAATATCGGGCACTCAATTATTTCCCGCGCGTTGTTTGTGGGCCTTGAAAATGCTGTCCGTCAGATGTTGGAACGCATAAAGAACTGAGGATGATCTTTGGTATTGGGATCGACGTGGTGGAAAACGCGCGAGTTGCGGATGCCATCCGACGCCACGGGGACCGGTTCATCCAAAAAATCTACCAGGCGGGCGAAGCCGAGTATTGCCGCAAGATGAAAGATCCGGCGCCTCATTTCGCTGCTCGCTTTGCCGCAAAGGAAGCTGTTTCCAAGGCGTTCGGAACCGGCTTTGCCGGGCAATTCAACTGGAAAGACATCGAAGTCAGGAGAAAGGCTACGGGCGAACCGTTTATTGTATTGCATGACGGAGCGGCAGAACTGGCCAAACGTTTGGGAATCGCGTCGGTGCTCATCAGCCTTAGTCATTCGCAGGATTACGCAGTGGCAAACGCTATCGTCATCAAGGAGAAATAGGACAGCTTGCGCGCCTTGCAACTCTTCCAATTTCAATCATCCACCGTGATTGCGGGCCTCTGACACAAGCGCCGCTATGACGAACGAATACAAAGTAAAGCTGGAAGTCTTCGAAGGTCCCCTCGACCTTCTGCTTTACCTTATCAAGCGGGACGAGGTCGACATTTACGACATCTCAATCGAACGCATCACCACGCAGTATTTGGAATATCTCGAAACGTTCCGCATACTTGATTTGGAAATCGCCGGGGAATTCGTCGTCATGGCGGCTAGTCTCATTTACATCAAAAGCCGCAACCTGCTCCCTGTTCATCAACAACCACCGGAAGAGGAAGGGGAAGAAGATGATCCGCGTTGGGATTTGATTCGCCAACTAATTGAATACAAAAAATTTAAGGACGCTGCTTTTCAACTCCGCCAGCGCGAGTTGGTCCAGGAAGGTTTAATAGCAAGAATACCGGAGAAGCCGGAGTTCAAGGACGCCGATTCGTTGCTCAAGTCCGAGGTTGGAATCTTCGACTTGATCAATGCCTTCCAGAAGGTGCTTCGAAAGATTGAAGCCAGACGAGAGGATCTTCGCGAAATCTTTGAAGAGAACTTCACGGTGTCGGACAAGCTCGATGTGATACTTCGGGTGGCTCAAACAGGTGAATCAATAGCCTTTTCCGATCTTTTCGCGTTTGCCGCAAGCCGCACCGAGATTGTTGTGACTTTCCTCGCGCTGCTGGAGCTCATTAGAATGAAACAGATTCGGGTTGCACAGGACGGCCCCTTTGCCGAGATCAAGATTCGTCGTATCACGACCTAGCGAGGCCGCGCCTCAGACGGGCGAGATGCAGGATAGCAAGGTCGCATTGGGAGCGGCCCCGGGGCATTTGGCCCATGTTCGTTTACTTATGCCATTTTCTAGTGGCAGATCTACTGCTAGTCTCGGTATTCGAACCATGGTTACCCTCAAGGCAGTGATAGAAGCCCTGCTCTTTGCTTCGCAGAAACCGCTCGCGCCAAAAGAGATCCAGACTGCGTTGAAATCGGCCGCGGAGCAGGCAGAGGAAATTTCAGAGGCAAAGCTCTTCAGGGCGTCTGAGGCCGAAATTTACAAAACGCTGCATCTCCTTATGAAGGAGTACACCGATCTCGGGCACTCATTTCAGCTCATCGAGCAGGTTTCGGGTTGGGTTCTCGTCACCCGCAGCGAATTCCAGGTCTGGGTGCGCCAACTTTTTCCGGAAATCAGGCCCACCCGACTTAGTCCTCCGGCGCTTGAAACCCTGGCAATCATCGCGTACCGCCAGCCAATAGCGAAGGCCGACATTGAAGCGATTCGCGGTGTGACCGTTGACGGAGTGCTTCAGAAGCTGTTGGATGCCGGGTTGGTAAAAATTGCCGGACGAGCTGAGATTCCAGGGCGTCCGCTCCTTTACGAAACGACGCATCACTTCATGGAACATTTTGGTCTTAGAACTCTCGACGAACTCCCAAACGCTTCCGAGCTTCGGCAAATTGCTCTGCCAACGGCCGCCGCGGAACAGACACATACCGGAGAAACCGTTGTAACAGCTGCACCGGAGCTTCCAATTGACCAGAAAACAAGCAGCCGGGCGAATTCCCCTACCGAGGACAACAAAGATGGAGAAATCCAAATTGTCACTGGAACAGATTCGAAAGCGGATTGACGAAATCGACACCAAGTTGCTGGACTTGCTGAACCAGCGCGCGGACCTGGTTTATGAGGTCGGCGTTGTCAAGAAGCAGACAGGTCTGTCGATTTACGCTCCGGAGCGTGAGGAGGCGTTGCTGCAGGGGCTTGAAAAGAAAAACAAGGGACGCCTTGCGCCTAGCGCCGTTCGAGCAATTTACCGCGAGATCATGTCGGCCGCTTTCGCACTCGAAAGGAGACTAATGGTTAGCTACCTGGGGCCCGAGGCGACCTGGACTCATCAGGCTGCGCGCGCAAAATTCGGCGCTTCGGTTGAATATATCCCCAAGGCGAACATCAGCGATATCTTCGACGAGGTCACGCGGCGCCGGGCAGACTATGGGGTAGTCCCCATAGAAAATTCGGTCGAAGGCGCAGTAAATCACACGCTTGATGTCTTCATGGACTCCGAGTTGAAGATTTGCGCCCAGTTTCTACTCCGGATTGAAAACAACCTTTTATCGAACACACCAAGGGAAAAGATCAGGAGAATTTATTCGCACCCTCAGGTTTTCGGCCAATGCCGCAAGTGGCTTCAAGTGAATGCACATGATATGGAGTGGGTGGAAGTCTCGAGTACCACGAGAGCTGCGGAACTTGCCGCAAAGGAACCGGGTGCTGCCGCCTTGGCAGGCGCAATGGCGGCGGAAGTTTATGGTCTGGAAACGCTGGAAAAATCGATTCAGGACAGCCCCAATAACACAACACGTTTTTTGGTTGTTTCGCAGGCCACCTGTCCTCCGACTGGGCGCGACAAAACGTCTTTAATGTTCTGCGTGCAGGATCGTGTCGGCGCGCTCTACCATGCGATCGAGCCCTTCAACCGCCTCAAGCTCAGTATGAGCAAGATCGAGAGCCGGCCATCAAAACGGAAGAACTGGGAATACTTCTTCTTCGTCGACATCGAAGGGCATTGCGAAGACGACCTCGTGAAAGAGGCGATCCGGGAATTGGAAAAGCAATCTACGTTTGTGAAGATCCTTGGCAGTTACCCTCGGACAGACGCAGTCGGGGGATAAGATATGAGTTCACGAAGGGGGAAAGGATTCACCACTGAGACACAGAGGACACGAAGAGAAATGGAATAGTTGTTGGTAGGAAGCAAATGGCACGCGATGCGAGAGCCGCCGCCTCTGATTCGCGGCTCCGCGATCAGGGATCAGATCTGCTAGAAAAGTACAACGGGCGCGGAGCCCGTTGTACATTGTCCACTCTTGGACCACCGCGTTCCTCAGCGTCCTCCGCGTGATGCCCCTTTCCTTTTGCAACGGAGGGGAGAGGCAGACGTTGAGGAGCGGTCGCAGCCATGATCGTACTCCTGTCCTTCTCAGCGCCCCACATAAATCGCTTCGTCCGGCCAGTCGGGAAGAAGCAGACCGTTTCGCATATTTGCCAGAGGCAGGTAATTGCGCATTACCCGGACCGGGGAAAGCAGGCGGATAGTCGAGATCTCCTCGATAGAATCTTTGCCGTGATTTTCCAGAAGCCTCGGTATGAAATCTTCGTGCATCCGCTGCACGATATCGACGTCGCTGTCGCCGTCCACATAGAGCAAGAGCGCAACCTTGCCATCAATCTCGGCGATATTGCTCTCGTAGACACGCTCCGTAAAAACTGTTCTGCTCGGCTCCATCCGTATCTCGTCCACAAGCTGTTTGTAAGTGATGCCAACTCTGAATTTGATAATATAAAGATGGCGCGCGTTAAATTGCTCCGCACCGTTTACGGAAAGATCGACGTTTGTGAAGTAGGCAAGAATTCCCTCCTGCTCCAGACGCTGCCGTTTGCGACTCACGGTCCGAACGTTGACGCCCGTTAATTCTCCCACTCCGTTATCTGATTCACGCGGGTCACGAATAAGTCTGCGGACTATCGCCTTTTCTTGCTGATCTAAAATTCTCATGGCACTATCCCCTGTTGGGTTCGGGCCGGACTCTTGGGCAGTCATTGCGAATTCGCTCTCGATATCCATTCCGAAATCAAAAAACGACATAAATTATTCGAAGGACTGTTTTTGGGCGACAAGAAATTGCCAACGGTTTATCGATTGTCGTCTTGAATCACTCATTTGAACTTATGCCTCCCAGTTGTCCACAATGAATGACGCAATTACTCAAAGGCTGCAGGAGCGTCCAGTTTCGCTTTATCGACCCGAGGAAGAACACGACTCGTGTGGGGTAGGATTCGTCGCGGCTATCAACGGCGAGCGATCGAATCGCGTGCTCCGTTACGGGCTCACATCGGTATGCAATATGGCTCACCGCGGAGCAATCGACGCCGACGCAAAGACTGGAGATGGGTCCGGAGTCCTGACGCAGATTCCCTACAAGATCTTTCGCAAGGAAGTCGCGAAGCTCGGACATACGCTTTATAGCGATTCAGACCTGGGTATCGGGTTCGCTTTCCTTCCGCACGACAACGCCTATGCCCAAGCGCGGGCGAAGGCTATTATCGAAGAGGTTTTGGAGCAACGGGAACTCTTTCAATTCGGATGGCGCGAAGTGCCTCTGAACATCATGGTGCTTGGCGAGAAGGCTCAACTCACAATGCCCCGCATTGAGCAGGTATTAATCGGCCGTCCTGCTGGAATGAGCGACGACGAGTACGAGCGCCGGCTTTTTTTGGCCAGGAACGAAATCGAGAAGCGAGTCCAACTCGATCGCATCAAGAATTTTTATATCACCTCTTTTTCGCATCGGGTGATTGTCTACAAAGGCCTTTTGACGGCTGTCTCGCTCGAGAAGTTTTACCGGGATCTGGGAAATGCCGAATACGAAACAGCGATTTGCGTTTATCACGAGCGTTACAGCACCAATACTTTCCCGACCTGGCCGCTCGGTCAGCCATTTCGTGTCCTGGGACACAACGGCGAAATTAATACGATTCGTGGCAATCGAAATTGGATGCATGCCCGCGAAGCCGAACTGCGAGCGGATTTCTGGGGCGAGGACATCGAGCTTCTGAGCCCAATCATCCAGCCTGGAGGGTCTGATTCGGCCAGTTTGGATAATGCTCTTGAAATGCTCATGATGTCCGGACGCGACATTTTGCACGCAATGACGATGCTTGTGCCGCCCGCGTGGCGAACCGATGAGAAAATGACGCCGGAATTGAAGGCATTCTATGAATATCATCGATGCTTTAATGAACCTTGGGATGGCCCCGCCGGCCTTGTTTTCAGCAACGGTATTGTCGCCGGGGCATGTCTGGATCGAAACGGGCTGCGCCCGGCTCGCTACAAGATTACCGAGGACGGAATTGTCAGCCTGGGATCCGAGGTTGGGTGCACCGATATCGATGATGCAAAGGTCACTGAAAAGGGACGGCTGGCGCCCGGGGAAATGATCGCTGTCGATACCCGGACCGGAAAATTGTTGCGCGACCCTGAGATCAAAAAGCAGCTATCCATCCAAAAACCTTATCTGAGCTGGGTGAATTCAAATCTGCTCAGGCTGCAGGAGATCGCCGGCAAAGAGATCTCTGATCCTGAAGATGAATTCGATATCCTGGGTCTCACTCAACGGCAGGTGGCGTTTGGATATTCCAGCGAAGAGCTCGATTACGTACTGAAACCGATGGTGAAGGATGGGCAGGAAGCCGTCGGATCAATGGGCGACGATACTCCGCTCGCGGTGCTTTCCAGGCAGCCAAGGCTTCTTTACACCTATTTCAAACAGCTCTTTGCGCAGGTGACAAATCCTCCAATTGATCCCCTGCGCGAAAAGTTGGTGATGTCGCTGGCGACTATCATGGGGTGGCGCAGAAATTTGCTCGGTGAGACCCCTGAACATGCGAAGCTCATCCATTCGGATTCGCCGATACTTTTTGAGCACGAACTGGATGCGCTTCGATCGATTCCCGATGCGGAACACAAGGCCAAAACGATTTCGGTACTCTGGGGTGTAGCAGCTGGAGAATCCGGCTTGAAGCAAGCTGTAGCGCGCATTTCGCAGGAGGCAGAGAAGGCGATCGATGGCTCTGCCCGACTCATCATTCTCTCGGATCGCGGAGTCGATGGCGAGCATATCGCCATTCCGATGCTGCTTGCCGTCGGCGCCGTTCATCACCACTTGACACGTGCGGGAAAGCGCATGCGATGCAGCCTCATTTGCGATACGGGCGAGGCCCGAGACGTGCATCAGATCGCTTGTCTCATAGGTTACGGAGCGAGTGCGGTCTGCCCTTATCTGGCGTACGAAACTGTCAGGGAACTGATCGAAAGAGGTGCCCTCGGTGAAGGCGTTTCCTATGCAAAAGCGATTCGTATCTACAAGCTAGCCGTAGAAAAAGGGTTGCTCAAAATCATGTCCAAGATGGGTATCTCGGTTGTTGAGAGCTACCGCGGCGCCCAGATTTTCGAGGCTATCGGACTTCATTCTGACTTAATCGGAAAATGTTTCACTGGGACTCCTTCCAAGATTGAGGGGATCACCTTTGAGGACGTGGCAGCCGAAACCTTGGCACGTCACCGAATGGCCTTTGCGAAGGGGGTACTTGAAGTAAGGGAGACGCTCCAATTGGGCGACCCGGGATACTATCGCTTTCGACGTCAAGGCGAGCAGCATGCTATCACCCCGCCGGTCATAAAGAGTTTCCACGCGTTCGTGAAGTCGAACAAGCCGGAGGACTACAAGGCCTACGTAGAAGCGGTGAAGGCGGTTCGTCCGAACACGCTGCGAGATCTTCTGCAGAGAATTCCGACCGGAAAAGAACCAATTCCGATCGCAGAGGTCGAACCGATCGAAGAGATTCGCCGGCGCTTTACGACCGCAGGGATGTCACTTGGGGCGCTTAGCCCTGAGGCTCACGAATGCCTGGCGATCGCGATGAATCAGATCGGCGGCAAATCGAATTCGGGTGAAGGCGGCGAAGATCCGGAAAGATTCCATAGAAGGAAAAACGGAGATTGGCCAAATAGCGCAATCAAACAGGTTGCACAGGGCCGCTTCGGCGTCACGGCTGCCTATCTGGCGACCGCGAAAGAGATCGAGATCAAAATGGCTCAGGGCGCGAAGCCAGGCGAAGGAGGTCAGCTCCCAGGCCATAAGGTCACCGAATTCATTGCCCGGCTACGCAAGAGCACTCCGGGAGTGATGTTGATTTCGCCGCCGCCGCACCATGACATTTATTCCATCGAAGATCTGGCCCAGCTGATATACGACCTCAAACAGGTCAATCCGCGGGCCAAAGTTTGCGTGAAACTGGTGGCAGAAGCTGGCGTCGGCACGATCGCTGCCGGGGTTGCAAAAGCGCACGCTGACATCATCCTGATAAGCGGTCACGAAGGAGGAACGGGCGCTTCGCCTCTCAGTTCTATCAAGAACGCAGGCAGCGCTTGGGAACTCGGTGTAGCGGAAGCTCATCAGGTCCTCATGCTTAATGGATTGCGGAATCGAGTTTCCTTACGCACCGACGGTGGTATGCGCACGGGTGAAGACATTGTCTTCGCGGCGTTGCTTGGCGCTGAGGAGTTTAACTTTGGCACGACAGCACTGATTGCCTCTGGTTGCGTCTACGTGAGGCAGTGCCATTTGAACACCTGCCCGGTTGGGGTAGCCACCCAAGACGAGCGTTTGAGAGCGAAGTTCAAGGGAAAACCCGAATATATCGTCAACTATTTCAATGGTGTCGCCGAGGAGGTTCGGCAAATCCTGGCCGAGATGGGTCTCGCAAATTTCACGGATTTGATCGGACGTGTGGAGTATTTGCGCCAGCGCAGAGTCCCCGATCATCCGAAAGCTAACAAGCTCAATCTCAGCCCCTTGCTCGTGAATGTTGCCAAGGAAGATGATTCGCGACCACGCCACAATACCTGGGATCGCAACGATCCGCCTATGGGCCGGCGCCTTGACGATTCAATCCTCCAGGACGCCCGAGAGGCGGTGAATGATCAGCTTCCGCTTGCTCTCTCGTATCGGGTCAAAAATACAAACCGAGCCGTCGGAACGAAGCTGTCGGGTGAAATCGCTTATCTCTGGGGAGAGCAAGGACTGCCTGACGGGACAATCGAACTGAATCTCCGCGGAAGCGCCGGCCAAAGCCTTGGAGCGTTTTTGAGCCCGGGCGTTAAGATAACGCTTGTCGGCGAAGCCAACGACTACGTTGGAAAGGGGATGGGCGGGGGCGAAATCGTTATCCGCCCGCCGACAACGCGCCCCTACGTCGCCCACGAGAATTCAATCGTAGGAAATACCTGTCTTTACGGCGGCACCGGCGGCATGTTTTTTGCCGCTGGCCGTGCGGGTGAAAGATTTGCTGTTCGAAACTCAGGCGTCACCGCTGTTATTGAAGGAGTCGGAGATCACGGTTGTGAATACATGACGGGTGGACGTGTCCTTGTCCTGGGAAGAACCGGTAAGAATTTTGGGGCGGGAATGACTGGGGGCATCGCATACGTTCTCGATCTGGACGACTCGTTTCCGATCGACTTGAATCGTGAACTAGTGATAAATGAACGGCTCGAACGTGAAGAAGACATCATTGCGGTGAAGGAATTAGTCTACCTACATCTGGAGCGGACGGAAAGTGATCGGGCAAAGGAAATTTTGAGCGACTGGGGTCGATATCAGTCCAAATTCTGGCGAATCCGTCCGATTAATCTTCCGCCGGCGCCGAAGCCGGCGATCCCCTCAGCCGCGGCTGCGGAAACGATTGCGAAGAGTTAGCTTATGGAAATCGCAACTCAACTTGCACTGTTCCTGGCAAACAAACCGGGAACATTGGCGGCTGTGTGTGATGCTCTGGCGGCCGAAAACATTAACATTTATGCTCTGACGATTTCAGACACAGTAGATCACGCGGTGGTGCGGATGGTGGTCAGCGATTATAAGAAAGCGCTCTCAATCTTTGAAGAACACGGTACGCTGGTCGTAGAGAATGAGGTCCTCATGGTTGTTCAGGACAACAAGCCGGGAACGTTATCCGGACTTGCAAAGAAGCTCGCTGGTGCGGGCATCAATATCGAATATGCCTACCTCGCAAATGCGCCGGACTCTCCAAAGGGCCTAATGATCTTCAGACCTAACGATATTAAGAAGGCTTTCGACGTTCTCAGCCGATCCTAGTGCAATCTAAAGCTAGTCAATCTTACAGGAACTGGTGGCAGAAAAGTTTGAGGGCTGGAGGGGCACGGCCGGGCACGCTCAGCGCAGCTTCGCCCTACCGTGTGGCATCTCCCCGACACGTGATCGGAAGGGCGAGGCGAGCCGCATTTTCCGGTCTTTCGGCGGCGGCTCAGCTTCGCCCTACCGTGTGACATCTCCCCGGCTCGCGATCGGCGCTAATCGGTTGCATTTAAGCCCTTGCCTCGTCCAAAGGGCAAATCAACACCCTTTCAAAAATGTCTGCTCCACGGGTCGCCCAGCAATGGCCTGGCCTCCCTCGCGGCCCTACTTTTTTTCCGCGGCGGATTTCGGCTCAGACTTCCCTTCAGAAACGGGTTGATCGACAAATTCGAGATAAGCCATCGGAGTAGAATCGCTCTGACGAGGGCCAAGCTTCACAATCCGGCAATAGCCGCCTTGCCTGGAAGCGGTCCGCGAACCCAATTCTCGAAACAATTTCCTCACCGCCTCTCCCTGGCGAAGAAAGGCGAGCGCCAAACGGCGAGCGTGAAGGTCGCCTCGTTTTGCAAGCGTAATCATCTTTTCGGCATAAGGACGTACGGCCTTTGCCTTAGCCAAGGTCGTCTTAATTCGATTGTATTGGATGAGACTGCAAACCTGGTTCGCTAGCAACAAATTCCGGTGCTCTGCCTTCCTGCCCAACTTGATCGTCTTCTTCGCGTGACGCATAGCTCCTTACAAACTTACGAGCTTTCCTTCCTCGCTTCGCTCTCCACCCATCGGAGGTTCGACCAAACCGGTCTCGAACTTCATTCCGAGACTCAGCCCAAGCTGCTGCAGCTTTTCCTTGATTTCGTTCAGTGATTTCTTTCCGAAGTTCCGGTACTTCAGCATTTCGGCTTCGGTTTTCATCGCCAATTGCCCCACGGTAGTGATGTTCGCGTTGTTCAAGCAATTCGCTGCACGCACTGAAAGTTCGATTTCGTTGACGCTCATATTAAGGAGCTTCTTTAGCCGGGTGTTCTCCTGGCTCACTTCCTCAGGCGTTTCATCAAATTCCACCTGACTGTCGTCATAATTGACAAATACGTCGAGGTGATGGCGCAAAATACCCGAGGCCTGAAGGAGCGCGTCATCGGGTGTGATACGGCCATCGGTCCAGATCTCCAAGATCAGTTTATCGTAGTCTGTGCGCTGCCCAACGCGCGTGTTTTCTACACTGTACTTGACCCGAATTACCGGCGAAAAAATCGAATCAATCGGAATAACGCCAATCGGCATGTCGAGACGCTTATTCTCATCGCCGGAAAAAAATCCGCGACCGACTCGAACATCAAATTCTGCCTCAAATTTCTGTTTCTTGTCGAGCGTGCAGATGACTTGATTCGTGTTCAGGACCTCGATCCCCTGGAGGGTCTGGATGTCACCTGCTGTGACCTGCCCCTCTTTACTTACATTGATGGTCACTGTCCGCGGTTCATGGTCAACCGCCCTGAATTTTATCTTCTTAAGATTCAGGACAATATCGGTGACGTCCTCGACGACACCGGGAAGCGAAGCAAACTCATGTTGCGCACCGGTAATGCGCACAGTAGTGATGGCGGCTCCTTCAAGGGATGAAAGAAGAACCCGACGCAACGAGTTGCCAATGGTATGGCCGTAACCTGCCTCGAAGGGTTCAGCAATGAACTTAGCGTAAGTTTCGGTGGCGGTAGCCTCATCCCTCGCGAGGCTCTTCGGCATTTCAAAACGTCCTAAACGAACGGGCATATGCATTTCTTAACACTCTGCCGGGTTACCCCTGGCGCGTGCGGTTACAGGCCAAAGCGACCGGAACCCAGGGACCAACGGCGATTTCTGGCTCGCGCAGAGCGTGGAATGAGCCACACGCACCGAGCCATGTCAAGTTCTCGTTGGTCTTTTGCCTGCGGTGCGTAGCGAGTTGCCCAACCTGGTCAGCCAAGAAGCGCCTCGCCAGGAGGCTCGCGCCGATGCCTGTCAGGGAAACATCACCGGTAGGGCGAAGATTTCGGCGAGGTCAGTCGAGGCGCCTCCCGCTGAGAAGCGGCTCGCCAGGAGGCTCGCCCTACCGATGCCTGTCAGGGAAACACCACCGCTAGGGCGAAGCTCCCGCTGAGCCTCTTTCTTGTAGTTTGACGAACCGGGTAAGGTTGGCTGATCCTTTCTTTAGCCTCAATGGATTCTCTCGCTGACGTTTTTGTCTACGACGCTGTTCGGACCCCGCGCGGGCGCGGGAAATCCGCGGGCAAGCTGCACACCCAATCGCCCCTCGGCTTATTGACTTACTTGCTGCAGGCATTGCATAGCCGATATCCGGCAGTCGGAGACTCGACTGACGAGGTGATCGTCGGCTGTTGCGAACAATTCAACGATCAGGGAGGCAATCTGGCTAGATCCGCGGCGCTGAACGCGGGCTATAAAGTCGGGACGCCAGGCCTCATGGTATCCCGTTTCTGCGGCTCCGGATTGGACGCTATCAACGTAGCGGCGGCCAAGATCATCGCCCGCCAGGCGGATCTCGTCGTTTCGGGGGGAGTGGAAATGCTGTCACTGGTTTCGATCTTTGCCTCGGGAGGTCCGATGGCCTCCGATATTTCTTTCAAAGACAGCACAGTTCAAATTCCCCAGGGGCTCTCCGCGGATCTGATCGCGACTATACAGGGCTATTCCAGGAATGATGTCGACGCGCTGGCTGCTGCTTCGCACCAGCGCGCCTCCATCGCGTGGAGCAAAGGCTGGTTTTCGAGGTCTATCGTTCCAATTCGGGATAGCACATCGAACCCAATCCTGGTCCAAGACGAATTGGTGCGTGAAAATGTGACGACCGAAAGCTTATCCGTGCTTCGGCCGGCGTTTGAGGAAGCCGGCAAAGAATACGCGCACTACATTCGATTTCGCTATCCGTCGGTGGCAAAGGTTCGGCATGTACATCACGCGGGGAATTCTTCCGGGATTGCTGACGGCGCTGCGACGGTTCTAATCGGAAGCAAGCGCGCCGCCGACTTGCTTGGAGTCAAACCGCGCGCGAGCATCGTCGCTACGGCAAGCGCGGCAGACGATCCCTGCATCATGCTGACGGCGCCGGCAGCCGCCGCGCGGAAAGCTCTCGATCGAGCCGGACTGAGCTTTGGCGATATCGATCTTTTCGAAGTTAACGAAGCTTTCGCTTCCGTGGTCCTGTATTTCATGGAAAAAACAGGAGTACCACTCGATCGCATAAATGTCGCAGGCGGCTCCATCGCGATGGGACATCCGGTCGGCGCGACAGGGGCAATTCTCGTCGGAACACTGGTAGATGAGTTGCACAGGCGGGGCCTCCAGCATGGACTCGTCACGATGTGCACGGGTTTGGGCATGGGTGTCGCAACTGTTGTCCGGAGCATATGAGTAACCCCTCCACCGCTCCGGTTATTTGCGATCAACCTGCGGGAATCGAATTCGTCGACAGGCTTGAAAACGAGCTTGCTCGCCCAGGCGCAGAAGTCGCGCTCATCGAATTTCGCACGCGTGAGGACGGAGAATTAAAGGAAGTCGACGAAATTCTGCATAACGATTCATTGATAAGTCGTTTGCGGATAACACTCAGAAAAATGGAGCAGCAGCGTATTCCGGTGGTGGCTCTAGTTCCGGAATCTCTCGGACTTCTGCAATTCGAAATCGCACTGGCCTGCCATGCTCGCTTTGCGAGCGGAAGAAAACTCAGCCTCTGTTTTCCGTGGAATAGATACGGTCTCATGCCGATCCTGGGTGGAAGTCAAAGGCTGCCTCGACTTGTGGGGATAGAGCTTGCCTCGCGAATTCTGCTGCAAGGCGAGAGTCTGACGATTCCGGAACTTGCCGCATCAGGTCTGTTTTATCTTGCGGACGGCGGAATTCGCAAATTGGCGATGGAATGGGCTACTAATTCCCCCGGCTACAGGCAGCCATGGGATCGAGCCTCGAATGTGGTAGAGGCTACTTACTCTCAAGCGCCCGCAAATCGCTCAATCCTGGAAAAAATTTATCTCCGGCTGCGCGAGCGTGTCACCCCGGAAGAAGCGGCACCGACAGCAATTTTGCGATGTCTCCAGGAGGGACTCGAACGCTCATTTGATTCGGGCGTTCGCCTAGAGGCAGAGGCGTGGTCATCGGTTCGTTCCTCTAGATCGACCAATAATCGCGTAAAGATTTTCCGCGTTACGCGACCGCACGCTCTCAGCAGAGTGACGAGAACGGAGAACCGAGTCAACCGTATCGGAGTCCTTGGAGCGGGTGTGATGGGGACCGGTATCGCGTGCGCAGCAGCGCGTTCGCGCTGTAATGTCATTCTCGTGGATACCGCTCAAGCTGCGCTTGACCGAGCTCTTGAACGGATACGAAAGCTGGCAAAACCGGATTCAGGCACAGGAGTGATCGCTCTTGATCAGCCTGGCGACTTTTCGGAGCTCATCCACCCGTCGACATCAATCGATTCTCTCGCTCAATGCGAGTTTGTTGTGGAAGCGATCTATGAGCGCTCCGATTTGAAGAAAGCCGCGCTGGCCGAAATATCCGCCGTTGTCGATCCGAAAGCTGCACTCGCATCAAACACAACTACCCTGCCGATTTCTGATTTAGCTACAGCAGTCAGAAATCCAGAGCGCTTTCTCGGAACTCACTTTTTCGCGCCTGCAGACCGAATGGAACTGCTCGAGATCGTAAAAGGAGAGAGAACTTCAAGCCAGGCAGTTGCTCGCGCCCTTCAGTTGGCGGCGTTGATGCGCAAGACACCCATCATTGTTCGGGATGGCCCCGGCTTCTTTACCAGCAGAGTCGTTATGGCCTATATCCAGGAAGCGCTCTTCATGTTGCGCGAGGGAATCTCACCCTGGCTCATCGACAACGTTGCGCAGAACGCCGGCATGCTTCTTGGCCCACTCGCTGTAGCAGATCTCACGTCGTTGGACCTGTTGGCAAATATTTTTGACAGTCTGTCCAATCACGGCCGTGGAATGGCACGAGAGGCGCCGGAATCGCTGGAAATTCTGAGGCAATTCACGATACGCTCACGGCTTGGACGAAAAACGAGAGCTGGGATCTACGATTACGACGCACAATACGACAGGGTAGATTGGCCGGACCTGAAACATGTGTATGCTTCCCTACCCACCGACCCGGTCCCAATGGAAATCGAGCAACGTCTCTTCGTTTCCCAGGCAATCGAGGCGTCACACGCCTTGTGCGAAGGGATCATTGAAGATCCCGCTATCGCCGATCTCGCCTCGGTTCTCGGATGGAGCTACCCGGCGGCGCGAGGCGGAGTTCTGTCTTACGTCGAATTCGTAGGCGCGGATGCATTCGAGCGCACTCGCCAAAGGCTGCAGCGGAAGTTCGGTGATCGATTTGCCCGTCCCGGATAGAATTGGGTGAACACCTCGAGATGAAAACGCGGCTCGCCGGGAGGCTCGCCCTACCTGCCCCTGGCGGCGGGAAAATGTGGTCTGGTAGGCGAAGCTCCCGCTGAGCCGCCGCCACTTGTGCAAGGAACTCGGGTTCGTTCATCACAATGTAGTTGCACAAATTTTCTTCGAGAAACACTCACCGCATCTTTATAGTGCGTATGAAGCATGATCCAACGTGATTATCTGATTGTCGGCGGCGGCGTCGGCGGCGCCAGTGCCTGTGACGCGCTGCGTCAATATGACCAGAAGGGCTCGGTAACGCTCGTCAGCAACGAGGCTTATGTCCCCTATCAGCGTCCCCCCCTTTCCAAATCGTTTCTCAGGGATCCCAATACTTCAATCGATAAGCTAGCCGAGAAATCCGAGGATTGGTATAGGAAGAAGGGCATTGAGCTGCGCCTTGGCACGCTGGTCAGGGAGTTGAATATCGAAAGACGGCTGGCGGTCCTCGAAAACGGGCAAACCATCGAGTTTCGCAAGGCTTGCATCGCAACCGGCAGTCGCGCAAGGCGGCCACAAGTAGCCGGGGCAAATTTGGGAAATGTCGTCTATCCCCGCGGGTATCGAGATGCGTTGGCGATTCGCGAAATTCTGCTTTCCGAAAAACATGTCGTTGTCGTCGGCTCCGGCTTCCTTGGCGCAGAGATCACTTCTTCTCTTGTGCGTTCAGGCGCCAAGCTAAGCCTTCTCAGTCGCGACCGAGTTATTTGGCAGGAATTGCTCGACCCGGCAACGGCGCAATGGTTGACGGATCAATACCAGGCGTCTGAAATTCAACTGCTGCTCAATGAGAATCTGAATGGATTCGAGGGCAAAACGGTCATAAAAAATATTCAGACCAAGAGCGGGCTACGATTCCCCGCCGGGCTCGCCATTGTGGCCGTGGGGACTGAGCCCAATCTGCAACTGGTCGCGAATACACCTTTGAGCAGCCCGAACGGTTGTCCGGTAAACGAATATCTCGAGACGGACGAGAAAGGTATCTACGCGGTAGGAGATATTTCGCTTTACCCCGATCGCGTCTACGGAGGCGCACGGCGCGTCACCAATGTCGAAATGGCGCGTGCGCAAGGTTTGACTGCCGGCGCAAATATGACAGGCAGGAAGCGACAGAAATTTGAAGTCCTCCCGACATGTTCAAGTAGTGTGCTGGGCATGCATTTCGTTTTCGTCGGCGACTTCAGCACCCCTCATTTTCTTGCCGATATTGAAGGCTCGCGAGAGAAGCGAAATTTCATCGCGCGTTATCGTCGAGGGGAAACGCTCGTCGCAGCGGCACTCTGCAATCGGAAATCGGAAGAAGTTGGACAGATTCTAGAGGAAGTGAAAACCAGCGTCTTGTCGCGTGTCAAAAAGTAGCCCTTCCTAGACTAGTGTGCCCGCGGTTCCCTGTGACTCAACATTGAGTCATCTCGAAAAACCGTAGGAACTCCTTCTTCCAAAACGACGACTTTGCCTTCCATCTCGTATTTGCGTACTTCGGCTTTCAGGCGGCGTAAAGGTTCTTCCGGAGGCTCAAAGCTCAACCTGAAAGATCCGTAGTGCATAGGGATCATGAT
This sequence comes from Chthoniobacterales bacterium, assembly GCA_035938215.1. Taxonomy (GTDB): domain Bacteria; phylum Verrucomicrobiota; class Verrucomicrobiia; order Chthoniobacterales; family JAFAMB01; genus DASZHC01. The sequence goes on along the minus strand of DASZHC010000218.1, from coordinate 12,516 downwards.
GTCTGCCCTGAGTTCGGCGAATGCTTTCACCGCTTGCTCCGGATTCATGTGCACTTCTCGGCGACTGGGCGCATCATAAGCGCCGATGGGCATCAACGCGATTTCAGTCCGCAAACGCTCGCCGATCTCCGAAAAACCCGAAAAGTAAGCGCTGTCTCCGCAATGGAAGATCGTTCTTGGCCCAAGCTTTAGATGAAACCCACCAAAGCCTCGATGCGAATCGTGGAGCACCCGAGCTCCCCAATGGTGGCACGGCGTGAGAGTGATCTGGACATCTCTGATGCTCAGAACCTCCCACGGTTCCAGCTCGTGTACTCGATTAAACCCAAGATCATGCACCAGATTCCCAACCCCGCGCGGAACAACAATGGGCTGCCATGCGGCAATTCTTCGCAAAGTTCTCCGATCCAAATGGTCAAAATGAGCGTGCGTCACGAGCACAAGATCGATCGCGGGGAGATGTTTCAATGGGAATCCTGGGCGACGAATGCGTTTGACGATTTTCAGCCAGAGAGACCAGATCGGATCCACCACGATATTCAATCCCCGCCACTGGATCAAAAAAGACGAGTGCCCGATCCAGGTCAGGCAAATATCGTCCGGGGCAAGCTCAGGAAATTCCGGCAAATGCGCCGTCCCTTTTCGACGGGTGAAAAGAGAGGGTAAATAGACCTGTGTGATGAAGTTACGTTGCAGCCATCCCTTGCCGGGCTTCAGACTTACGCGATGCTCAATATTTCTGGCGGATCGAGACACGGCTAGAATCCCTTAAAAAGCAAAACTGGTTGCAGATGAGTCAAGGTTTTTTCTGTATCCGCACAATAGTGATCAGGTGGGTTTGCTTTTCAAGGATTCTAGTGCATCGAGCCATAAGCAGGAGGCATACCGTTGGCTTCAAAAGGGTCTGGATGCGAGGCGTGAGGGAGGGGCAATCGTGAGAAAATGGCAAACTTCGGATCAAGTTTTTCTGAGAAATCGCGATTGAGGAAATCGATCAGGCAACGGCTAAGAGAGTTAAGTTTAGAAGATCGAAGACAGCGATCTATCGAGATTTGCGAGGAGCTCGCGCGCCTCCTGGCCAGCAAAAAAAGCATTGCACTGTTTGCTCCCAGACCCACGGAGCCGGACATCGACCTCTTGTGGGAATTGGATCTTTTGGAAGATCGGATCCTTGCTTATCCGCGGTGTCACGGCGACAGACTACTCTTTTTCGCGGTCTCCAGCCTGTTTGAACTTCATCCAGGGAAATTCGGAATTCGTGAACCTGACTCGAGACGAAGCGTGCAACACCTCGACGCCATCGTCCTGCCCGGTTTGGCGTTCACCCAGACAGGGATTCGCATGGGACAAGGAGCCGGGTTTTACGATCGATTTCTTCAGACAGCGCATGCTGACGCAATCAAAATTGGTGTCTGCTTCGATTTTCAAGTCATCCCCAATATTCCCCGCGAAGAACATGACGTAAATGTCGATCTCCTGGTTTGCGCCTAGCTCAACAGGTTCGATCACCGGTTCCGGAAGAGGTAGGCACCTGCATTTCGAATCGTGGTATCCGGACAATGAACGGCTTCCCCTGATCTGAAATTCCTATAAACGCACCCTCGGCCACACTGTCGGTGCCAATGACGTGGTAACTATTGTAGGAAAACCGTTCACCGGGCCTAAGGCGCGGAAATTCGCCAACGACGCCGTCTCCTTCCACTACGATTTTTTGTCCAAGTTGATCGGTGATAACCCATTTCCGGCCCCTGATGGTAATCGTTTCGGATGATTGATTATTGATGGTAATGAAATAGACAAAAGGATACGGCCTGTCTGGCGGCGCCTCAAGCGTTGGCACATAGACGAGCTTGTCGATCGTCACGCGGAGATCGGTCAGTTCGCGAAACACGGAATCTACAAGTCTATATTGAGTCACATCCAATGAAAAGTCTCTTTCTATGGAAACACCAGCAGCAATTACAATCGCCGGATCGGACAGCTCCTCAGGGGCCGGTATCCAGGCGGATTTAAAAACCTTCTCGCACTTCGGCGTATACGCTCTAACGGTCGTAACATGCGTCGTTGCCGAAGTCCCGGGCATTGTTTCGTCCATCCAAGCAATCGATCTGGAAATGATCCGCAGACAATTGGCTCTCAACCTTGTTCATTTTCCGATAGCCGTAATCAAAACCGGCATGCTCTACTCGGCCGAAATCATCGACTTGATCTGCGATATGCTCGAAGCCCTCGAGCCTCGAGAGCGACCGATGGTCGTCGTTGATCCGGTCATGATTGCCACCTCCGGCCAAGCATTGATCCAACCCCGCGCGATCGAAGAGTATGCTTCACGCCTGTTTCCGCTGGCAACCATCGTGACTCCAAATCTTGATGAAGCTTCGGTCCTGCTCAACCGCCAGCTTAAGTCCTTCGATGAAATGCGCGACGGTGCCACCGAACTTTATCAAAAATATCGGATTCCGTTTTTGTTAAAAGGAGGCCATCTGCAGATGGCAGAAGCGACTGACGTTCTTGTTGATTGTGAAGGCATGCGCGGCTTTTCCGCGGCTTACCAGCGGAAAGTTTCAACTCATGGAACGGGCTGCGCGTATTCAGCGGCAATTGCAGCAAACCTGGCTCTGAATCTGCCGCTTCGGCAAGCCGTAGACGTCGCCAAACAATATATCACGGCAGCTATCCGTGAGTCACTCCGATGGAGCCGTGATGGGAGGACGGTCTTCGCTCTGCGGCACTCTCCGGGAACTGGTTTTGGAAGCGATTAAGGGCAGGCTGGCGAGGTAGGCCGGATCTCTGAGCCGGCCGGTCTAACGAGGCAAACTCGTAAGGCAAGGACGCTATTCTCGGCGGGCAGCTCGGAGATCTGCCCCTACCGTGGGTTACAAATCGCGCGGATCCATTCCAAGTTCCTCGCACAAGTCACAAAGCCGCAGCTATTTGTGAACGCTGGCTTAGCCGGTAGTGCTCGGACGAGCTTTGGCCTTGTTCCGACGATTGTGCATCCAGTCGTCGATTTGAAGCATGAGCACGATCGGGTTAAACCGAAATCGGCGCGACCAGGAACGAATGCGGTCCATGTCCTTAACCCTGGAATTCTCTCTTATCCAAGCGGCTATTTCCTCATCCCCTGCACCGGTGGCAGCAAACCTTTGGAGGTCTTCGGCCTTAATTCCCGCAAAGCGGAAGAAGGTGCGGTCCAGCGGACAATTGTAATGGTATGATCCAGGAGTGCCTGCCAGTTCGGCCCGACATTTATCGACCATCCGGGCGACGACAGCACCGTAGACGCCCAGCGGAGCGAGAACGCCACGAGGAGCTCGACGGGTGAGATCGAGAGCTAGCGCAAGAAGCTTTTGATTCGACATCAGCCCACTCAAGCGCTGAATTCGTGTCATCGCAAATCCGCCCGCTGTGCTGCGGCATTTGATCAACTCGAAGTTTGCGCTGGCGATCGAAACATTTCTATCGTTCGTTAGTCTCAGAAGTTCAGGGAAACGTTGAATAAACCTCGACTTTCTATGGCTGCGACTGTCGAACCACGACGCAGGGCAAGGGGGGCGGAAATCCTTCTTGAAATCTTACGATCGGAAGGCGCTCAATTCATCTTCGGGAATCCTGGCACAACAGAGCTTCCGCTGATCGATGCACTGGTAGTCAACCCGGATATTCGCTACATTTTAGGCCTTCAGGAAACGACCGCCGTGGGCATAGCCGATGGTTATGCTCAAGCATCGGGGAAACCCGCTTTTGTAAACCTTCATACATCCGGCGGCCTCGGTCACGGAATGGGGGCGATCATGAATGCCAGGATCGCCCGGACACCGATGGTCATCACCGCCGGGCAACAAGATCTCCGCCACATTCTCGCCGATCCATTACTCGCAGCCGATCTCGTGGGAATGGCAAGTCCTGTGGCCAAATGGTGCTTCGAGCTCAATGCATTGGATGATTTGCCGCTGATCCTCCGCCGTGCGTTTCACAGTTCCATGTCTCCGCCGCGCGGCCCGGTCTTCTTATCGCTACCAATGAATATCCTGGACGAGGTTGGCTCGCCGCACGTCCTTCCACCCAGTCGCATCGAGTTATCGAATGTAGGGACCGGCATCCAGGAACTTGCCTCCGGACTTCAAAGGTTTGATCGTTGTCGGACAGCCATTGTAGCAGGTAACGATATAGCTGAGCCCGGCTTGGGGAAAGCGATCGCCCGAGTCGCACAACTGATCGGCGCTCCCGTCTACGGCGCTTCCTGGCCGTCGGTCAATAACTACCCTTCGACTGATCCTTTTTGGCGAGGCTCGCTTCCAATCACCGCAAAGGGTATCTCGGAAATTCTTGGCCGTTATGACTGTATGCTCGGCCTGGGCGGAAAGAGCCTGGTCTCGATCGTTTATACGACGCGCGATCCTATCCCTGACTCCATCGAGTTTTATCATATCTCCGAGGACGCAAACGATTTGGGTTACAACGATGCTCCAAAGCTCGGAATTTTCGGCAACGTCCGGGCGACAATGGAAGCCTTGGCGGAAGTGCTGGAGCCGAGAATCTCGCCCGCCGTAGTCAGACAAAACATCGAACACGCGCAACGGCAAAAGGAAATCCTCTGGCGTGAACTGATGGAACAAGCCGACGCAGCAATCGGTGACGATGAGAGAATCGAACCAATCCTTGCCGCCAGGGAAGCTTTGCGCCCACTCCCCGATGGATTTCTCCTGGTGGATGAAGCGCCCTGCGCAAACCTTTATACGCAGCGAATGCACCGATCCACCGGGGGGCGCCAATACTTCCACAATAGAGGAGGAGCATTGGGATGGGGAATGCCTGCGGCAGTCGGCGTTTCATTAGCGCGTGACCATGCGCCGGTGCTTTGTATCGTTGGCGACGGCTCGGCGATGTACGCTCCTCAAGCGCTCTGGAGCGCCGTTCACGAAAAGGTGCCTGTGGTTTTTGTCGTATTGAATAACCTCGAATACGGGATTCTCAAAACCTTCATGCTGAGCCAATCGCAATACAATGCGAAGGAGCACGGCTTTCTGGGGATGGATATCCGTGAACCGGCGGTTGACTTCCAGTCACTGGCAAGATCGATGGGAGTCGAGCCAACTTTCGTAAGCTCCCACCTCAGAATCAGCGAGGCCGTTGAAGCCGCGCTCAAAACCGGCAAACAGCATCTAGTCGAAATCCCCGTCACCGGCACCGGGAGAAGATGAGCGCGCCCTACGAGCCCGCAGACAGGCCTACTATGTACTTTATCGGCGTTACGACGGGTGAGTCATCTAGCAACAAAGTCTTTCCGCTCTGGACCGATTACCTGCAGCTTGGAAATTGCCGGCTCAAAGGGCTTGATTTCAAGCCACACGATGAACCGCGTCTCTACCAGGAAGCTGTCAATTTCATAAAGCGCGATCCGCTCTCGCTCGGAGCCCTGGTTACAACTCACAAGATCGACTTGTACAGAGCCTGTCGGCTGATCTTTGATTCGATTGATCCTCTTGCGGACTCGATGGAAGAAGTCAGCAGTATCTTTAAACGAAGCGGTAACCTGTATGCCCAAGTCGTTGATCCTGTAAGCAGCGGACTCGCCCTGGAAGCGTTTCTGCCTCCGGATCATTGGAGAAAGACAGGCGCCGAAGTCTTAATTTTGGGGGCCGGCGGATCGGCTCGCGCGTTCACCTGGCACCTTGTCCAGCGACGCAACGGTGCAAACCGGCTATCCGCCATTCACGTCGCAGACATTTGCAAACCGCGCCTTGACCACCTGGAGAAACTTCATGCGCCATGGAAGACGAAAACAGCTTTGAAATGTCACGTCGTGCGCGAATTGGCCTCAGCAGACGCAATCCTCGGATCCCTGAAACGGGCTCGTTGATCGTAAACGCAACGGGACTGGGAAAGGATGCGCCAGGCTCCCCGGTGAGTGACCACGCGAAGTTCCCGATGAAGGCATTTGCATGGGAGTTCAATTATCGCGGAGATTTGCTATTCTTAAAGCAGGCAAAAGCGCAGAAAACGGAAAGAGGTCTTAAGCTTGAGGACGGTTGGATCTACTTTGTGCACGGCTGGACGCGCGCCATCGCTGATATATTCAACCGCGAAGTCCCAAGCCATGGACCCGAATTCGATGAGCTTGCACGCATCGCAGCAAGCGTTCGCTGAGCGTCGTGCACTCTGACAATCGGATGCAGCGCTCGGATCTCGCTTGCTCTGAGGAACTGGCGGTCCGGATTCTGCTTTAGAGCGGCTTAGGTGCCGGATTTCAATTCGTTCCGATACTTTTGTATTTCGGTTTTGTACTCTTGTTCGCCCTTGTTATAAGCGTCATCTGAGATTTCGTGGTTCTCGTACTTCTGCTCTAGTCGCGCCCTTTTGCGCTCCGCTTCCATGCGCTTTTTCTCCAGAGTTTGGCGCGCCTTCGTAACCGGTTTGTCCGGACTTTTTGTTTCAGCCTCCGGCTTGTGCTCGTGCTTTTGTCCTGCGGAAGGCGATGTAACTGCGGGAGTTGACGAGCGCGCAGGAGTCGCGGTCGGTTCCTGTGCAGAGGTTTTTGGATCGCTTGGCGGATGACTGGAGGCAACCGGCGCCGAGGGAGCTGGATTCGGGTTCGCGAGAGGCATCACTGCGTCATGCTCCTTATTCTCCGGCGCTGCCGGCGAAGCGTCTGCGGCCGGAGGCGCCGGTGCAACTCCGACTTCCTGTGGCACGCTTGCCTTCTGCTTGAATGCTCCGAAAACTGTCAAGCCTATTGCTGTGAGTGCGAAGAGAGCGCCAAGCGCGAGAATTCCAATAACCACCAAGTTCGGCGATTTCCGGCGGCGACGAGCGTCAGAGAGTTGGGTTTTCGATCCCATCCGCAGCGGCAAACGATAGAGTTTCATGGAGGTTTACTCCAAGAGTATACAACATATTGTGGAGTTCAATACTGTTTATCACAATATGTGTGTTTTTTTTTTGCGACGGGATCGGACACACACGGGCCTCGGCGATTCTTCCGACGGGGAATTCGTTTATTTCAGGGAGGGGGACCGCCTCTGTTGTGCAGCTGAACTTCCGTTATTTTTGTGAAATAGTGTCCTGAACCAGACGCGCGATTCGTCTTACACTGGAAACAACAACACCACAAAACCTATGAGTATAGAATGGACTCCGTCAGAATATCTGCTGCTATTTCGGAATGCCGGCGACTGGCACCGCGGCCTGTCACCGCAGGAACTGCAAGAGGTCACAGATCAATGGATGACCTGGTTCAATCGTTTGTCCGAACTGGGCAAAGTCACGGCGGGACAACCGCTCATGCACGAGGGCAAGATCGTATCCGGAAAGAATGGACAATTCGTGGCGGACGGACCATTTGCAGAATCCAAGGAGACAATTGGGGGCTACTTCCTGCTGAGCGTTAAATCGGCTGACGAAGCAATAGCGATTGCCCGGGAGTGTCCGGGGCTCGCGTATGGCATGAGGGTCGAAGTACGGCCCGTCGCAGCAAAGTGCGCTCTAAGGGAAACCGCCGAAGCGGAACTCGCTCAGTCGCACGCTTAGAAAACGACGTTTGCCACCTGGAACATGGTCGCCGCCGGCACTCAGGAAAGAGATGCTCCGCCTGGGGAAATTCCACAGGTAGTGGAACATCTTTTTCGGCATGAATGGGGAAAGATGGTTTCCAGGTTGACAAGCATTTTTGGGATTGATCGTCTCAGCCTGGCGGAGGATCTGGTCCAGGAAGCGCTTGCCAGGGCGCTGCAGACTTGGCCGTACTACGGAGTTCCGAAGAATCCGGCCGCCTGGATCATGCAGGTCTCGAAGAATCTCGCGATCGACTACGTTCGACGCGAGAAGGTTTTTCGGGACAAGGAAGCTGAAATCATCAGTTTGCTGGAACAGCACAATACGATTTCCAACCGATCTCCTTCCTTCGCTGAGGAGATCAAGGATGACGGCTTGCGAATGATGTTTGTTTGTTGTCATCCGATCGTTCCGCGTGAAGCGCAAGTCGCGCTCGCTCTTAAGATTCTGTGCGGCTTCAGTCCAGCGGAGATAGGCAAGGCTCTATTGGCCAGCGAGGCGGCGGTGGCAAAAAAGCTGACACGCGCAAAAGAGAAAATTCGGTCGGCTGGAATAGCGTTCGCAGTCCCCACTGGGAAAGAACTTTCTGAGCGGCTGGCTGGTGTGCTGCAAACCCTCTACCTTCTTTTCAATGAGGGATACAAAGCTTCGAGTGGACCGCGCCTGGTCCGGGAAGAACTATGCCATGAGGCGATCAGGCTGACTTCTTTTCTGGCCGAAAATCCCGTGGGCAACTGCCCAAAAGTGCACGCATTATTAGCGCTGATGCTCTTCAATGCGGCCCGTTTGCCTACCCGGCTAGACAGCAATGGGGACATTCTCCTCCTGAAAGAGCAGGACCGGTCCCGCTGGGACCGACCCCTGGTTTCCCGCGGGATGTCTCATTTTTCGCAATCGGCTGCCGGCGATGAGATCTCCGAATACCATATCCAGGCCGGGATTGCCGCCTGCCACTGTGCTGCTCCCGATTATGAATCCACCGATTGGCCAAACATTTTGTCACTCTACGACGGATTGGTCGAGATCGACGACTCACCGGTGGTGGCCCTCAATCGCGCGGTCGCAATAGCAAACGTCCACGGCGTCGAAGCAGGTATCGAAGCCGCGGCGGCGATTCGTGGTCGAGCAAAGCTCGATGCTTACTATTTGTTATACGCCGTGCTGGGAGAATTCGAGGCTCAGTTAAACCACCGCGACGCTGCGGCCGGCTACTTTCGACGCGCCCTCGAACTGGCGGACACCAGGTCCGAGCGGCAGTTCCTGGCAAAAAAATTAAAAGAGTCACTGCAGGGCGAAAAAGAGAAGAAGCAAAAGAAGCGACGCGCGACCGAGGCGATCGGGTGACGCAAATCAAAAGGATTGCTACTCCAGAAAATGGATGATCACATCGTTCAGGCTCGGGAAAAACGCGATGATCACGGCCATGACAATCATCGCCAATCCGGCAAACCGAATGGCTTGAGTCTGATTCAAACGCTTTAGCAAAAGTCCGACAGCCATTCCACAGCCTAGGAGCGCCCACGCCGCGATCAAACAGCCGATCGCAAACACAAAAAACCAGCCGTTGTGCGGGCCTTCACCAACCAAGGCAACACCGTGAAACAGCGCGAAGAAGGCGACCGAAGCCAAGCCCACAAATAGCGGAAGGCGTTTGCGGGAAGCAAGCAAACCGCCAAGCACGATGATTGAGGCGAAAATCGCGTGGTCTGCAAACGGAACGGCGAGTCCGGAAACGTTCATGACTCCGCCCAGGAGCAGCAGCAAACTGAACGCTGCCGGAACAGCCCAAAGAGCGCAACCACCGATTTGAGTGGCTATCAAGCCAACGGCAAGTGTCACCATCATGTGATCGAGGCCGTGTATGGGCATGCTCAGGCCCTGGATGAAGGGTTTGCCTTTCATCCACTCTGCGTGATGAGCCAAGAGGACGCCTGGCGTGAAAAAAGTGACCAGAAAACTCCACAGAAACAGTCGTCGATTCGATCGCAATAAAGGATTCATGGTGGGTCGAGTCTTTTGCACTCGCCCGTTATACCGTTCACAACTCTCTTTAAGCAATCGCTTAGCCTGACCTTCTCGCAAATTCTGTAAATTTGTGGGACGGCGCGGAGGGCGATCCCTCGCCTGAAAAACGAAAATCGGCAAACGGTCTTACGCCCGATCCTCAACCCCGGCGTTCGAGATCCACAAGAGCTTCCAGATCTGCGGCGTTCACATCGGACACTGCCCACCAATCGAACCCATCCCGGTTCCAGTTGATAATATTATAACCGTTCCTCGAAAATAAGTGCGGAGATGCGCTAACCTCCGATTCAGCAGGCCATAGAAACACGTTGATAATATGTTTGTTCCTCATAGTTGATCCTCTTTCTTGTGGTCTGACAACAGAAGCGCGAGCTGGTTCCGACCTCGCGAGAGGCGCGACATGACGGTTCCGATCGGAACTCCGGTCACTTCTGAGATTTCTTTGTAGGACAGGCCTTCCAATTCCCTCAGTACGATCGCCTCCCGAAATTGCGTATCCAATTCGGCGATAGCCGCTCGCACAACCTCTACCGTTGCCTCTTTCGAAAGAGTCACTGGGGGTAGCGGCGATGCATCCGCGATTTCATGTGCTTCTTCCTCCAACGGCACTTCTCGTCTTGTGCGCTCACTTTTAGCCAAAGCCGTATAGCAGGTATTTCTCACGATTCGAAGTAACCAGGCTCGCGGATTTGTTCCTTCATGAAAACTGCCGAAAAACTTGTATGCCCGAAGATACGATTCCTGAACCATGTCCTCTGCATCTTCCGGATTTCGCATTAGCCAACGAGCTAGATTATATGCCTCATTCATGAGCGGCAGGATCAGAATTTCAAAGCGCGCGCGAATGTTCTCTCCATTCATGTTCTAAGTGCGCCCTGTCACAAGGGCCGAGCAAACATAGTTGAAATTTCTGGATCGTCCTTGCCTCGTTCCGGATCCTGACCGAATACGTCAAGGTATCGTGGGCCGGAGATGCCGGACCGATAGGAGTCTAGACTAGACTAAGGGTCCACTAATCCTTCACGTTTCGGGCGGGAAACGTTCCAAAAAAGAAGTACCGCGAAAGATTTGCGCGCTTAAAACGCTGGGTAAATCTCGCCGCAGAATTTTTTGTCGCCAGCTGCAGGGAACTGCCACAGTGCATTAAACAGATACGAGACGCCTAAATCACTGCTTCGATCAGTCGCGGTCCGCGCGTCTTCATTGCGGAGGAGAAAAGATCGGCAAACCGCTCCGTTGTTTCTGCTCGCGCGGCTTCGACGCCCATACCTTCGGCGAGCTTAACCCAATCTAACGTGGGATCGTGTAAATCGAACAACGATCGTGCCCTCAACCCGGGATTGTCTACTCCAACCCGCGCCAACTCGATATTGAGGATTGCATAAGAGCGATTTGCATAGATTACGGTAGTGACGTCGAGCCTCTCGCGCGCTTGCGTCCAGAGTGCTTGGAGAGTGTACATAGCGCTGCCGTCTCCCTCCAGACAGACAACCTTGCGATCAGGACATGCGACCGCAGCGCCTGTACCAACCGGCATCATGCCCCCGATTGCACCGCCCGCCAAGTTGAGGTAGTCATGGGGCGCACAAGTGGCAGTATAATTGAAATAGGGTAAGCCGGAGGTTACTGCCTCGTCAGCGAGGATGGCGCCTTCCGGAAGAAAATGCGCGACCACTTGGATCACCGCGCGAGCATTGAGCTTGCCGCTCTTAGGGAAGGCCGGCGTTGTGAGCACGGCGACGTTGACAGGCGCCGGAGGCGCATTCAACGCGTCAGCCAATGATTCGAGTGCTGCTGTGCCGTCCTTGTGAGCGTGTGACAAGATCATAATCTTGCAGCCTTCAGGTGTCGGCCAACTTGTTTTGCCTGGATAGGCAAAGAAGGTTACGGGGGGCTTGGCTCCCACCAGGATGAGCTGTTCGACTCCCTGCAAAAACTCCGCGATATCTTCAGCCAAATAAGGGATGCGCTCCACTACGACGCGGCCTGCGCCACGTTGAACGCGCGGCGCTAAAGTATCACAAAAAATGCGCGCCCCCGTTTTGGCAGAGACACGACCCGCCGACTTCAATCCAGTCGCATGATCGCCAACGACGTTCACAATCGGTGTCGCGGCGCGGCGCGCGTTATGCAGATTTGCCAAGCCATTCGCGAGACCTGGACCTAGATGCAACAGAGCGCAGGCAGGCTTTTCGGCCATGCGTCCATAACCGTCGGCGGCGCCGGTGACTACACCTTCAAAAAGGCAAAGGATAGCCCTCATACCACTAATTCTGTCCAGTGCCGCGACAAAATGCATCTCAGATGTCCCTGGGTTAGCAAAACAGACCTCAATACCGCTGGCGACCAGCGTCCCCACCATACTTTCCGCGCCGTTCATGATTGTTCCTTTTGTCCGTATTTGTGCAAAACGCTAAATCCAGGAGAGCCGATGGCATTCCCGGTCTGTTCGCACGAACCGGACAATTTGAGTACTTTCGTTTCTTCACCCCTTTATTGGGCGTACCATTCGCGCAACACCTTCTTGTCGAGCTTGCCGACGCTGGTCTTGGGCAAAGCCCTCCACGAAAACAATTCGCTCCGGCACGCTGTAACGGGGGATGATGCCCTTTGCGGCAAAGTCGTGGAGCCGCGGGTCGGTTGCGGCAAGCAACCCCTCGTATTCGGCGTCGAAAGAAAGCGAGTTCTGAGCGCTCTTTCCGGCGTCTTTCAAGAGCACAAGTTTTTTACCGGCGTCGACCCGATTCCATATCTGCTGTAGGAGCGAAAGAAACTCACTGTTGATCAGAATGACGTCATCCTCAGCGTGATTGATCGTGTAAAAGAATTTGTTCGGCCGAAAGGCGGACGTTCACGGTGTGCAGCGCCGCGCCCATCATTGGCACCGCGAAGAAACACTCCAGATACCGATGGGTATCCCAATCCATGATTGCCACC
>DASZHC010000217.1:0-24992 GCA_035938215.1 Chthoniobacterales bacterium | reverse complement strand
CTTGGGAGCTACCCCGGGTGATGGTTTCGATGATGTTTAAGATCGAGTTTTCGATAGAGCGTTGCAATGCTAATTCCCAGCATACTTGCCGTTTTCTCGCGCGACCCCTGATTGAACTTCAGGGTCATCTCAATGTATTTTCTCTCCTGATTGCGGACAAAATCGTCCAGATGTTGGCCGATCTGCCATTCGACTTCCGAGGACGCGGCGGCACTGGTGGCTTCCCGCAGGACCTGCGGCGGCAGATCCTGAGCTCTGATGCGACCACCTTCGCTGAGCGCACAGGCTCTTTCGACGGCATTTTCAAGCTCACGAACATTTCCGGGCCACCCGTACCGGATCAGGTGATCCATGGCTCGTACGTCGATCTCCTTTTGTTCGGTCCCGGTCAACGCAGCATACTTTCGCAGGAAGTAGTTCACTAAAAGCGGAACATCCTCCAGACGTTCTCGTAGCGGTGGAATTTCGATCGGAATGACCGCCAGGCGGTAATAGAGATCTTCGCGAAACCCGCCGGTTTTGGATTTCAGTTTGAGCTGCTCATTGGATGCTGCGATCGTCCGCACGCTGACCGAGATTTGTCGGGAGTCGCCCATGCGTCGAATTTGGCGATCTTGTAGAACCCTGAGCAGTTTGGTCTGAAGCTGCTGGGAGGTCGAGTCTACCTCGTCAAGAAAAAGCGTGCCATGGTTGGCCTCCTCGAACAGGCCGGTCTTGTCCGCTACGGCACCAGTGAACGCACCCTTCTTATGACCAAAGAGTTCCGATTCCAGGGCATTTTCAGGCAGCGCGCTGCAGTTTATGGCGAGGAACGGGTGATGTTGCCGCGAACTATTGTAGTGGAGGGCACGTGCCACCAGTTCCTTGCCCGTTCCGCTCTCGCCTTGGATCAGGATCGTGCTTTCGGTGTCGGCGACTTTCCCGATAAGCTTGTAGATTTCTTGCATTTTCGGGCTTGTACCGAGGAGATTCTCAAACTTGTACTGGTCACGGAATTCGCGCTTGAGCAAATCATCTTCGCGGAAGGCAGCTTGGTATCCCAGGGCTCGTTGGATGCAAAATTGTAATTCGTCAAGCTTGAACGGTTTTGTGATATAGTCGTAGGCCCCGAGTTTCATGGCCTCCACAGCCATTTGAACGGAAGTATAGGCTGTAATCATCACAACCGCGGTTTGCGAAAGTTTCGACCTGCATTCTTTTAGAAGGCCAAGCCCTTCATCGCCTTCTTGGTTTACATCGATGATGACCAGATGCGGGGTAACTTTGGGGAGGGCTTCGAGCGCTGCCTCAAAAGATGCAAATGGGAGAGGTTGATGTCCGTGGTCGCGGCAAAGGTTCGAGATCACATCCAGCATTTGAGGCTCATTGTCGACGATCAAGATACGGGCCATAGCGAGTGAAATATATGAATATTTTACAGGTTATTAGAATTATGACTAATAATCGAGAAAAAATTTCACACATTTTGAGCGCTGGAGGATACACAAGCGGCGAAGCCGCAACCAAAGGTTCGTCCTCGTGCTGCTAATGAACACTCGTAGCATCTTACTGGTGCTGAGCAGATTGCAAAAGTTGCGATTTTGACATTTTTGGGCCGGAAAAAGTGTTCATTCCTCACCCAGGAAAAGCGCCCTTTTCTAGGTTACTCGTCGTCGTCCTCGAATGAGCCGGAGAAATTCCGAAACAGAACAGAGCTGTCAACTTATCTGCGGCGCCATTAGACTCAACCATGGTTTCGCCGCCTCACTTCGACCACGAAAAACTCGATGTTTACCAACTCGAATTGACTCGAATCTTCCAGACTAGTGAACGTTGTCTCCTTCGCCTGAACCCTCCTCCTTTTCGGTTCCCCTCTCAGAATTGTTGACGATCTCCGCAGGAGGGCATCCGACCTTGATGAGGCTGTAAGCAAGAAGCAGTTTGCTGTCGTCCCATATCCCAGGTTTGTCCGTATGCAGGACAACCGAAATCACTTCGTGGCCGTCGCGCAAGGCGGAGCTGACCAATACTTGTTGCGCCGCCCGCGTGTAACCGGTCTTTAATCCGTTGCAGCCGGCGAAATGCCGGAGGAGGCGGTTATGATTTCGCAATTGGTAGACGGCCCCTGCCGGCGATTTCCAGGTATAATAGATTGTGGAGACCACCTGCCTGAAAAATGGCTGTTCCATTGCGGCCCTTGCAATGAGGGCCAGATCGTGCGCCGTCGTGTAGTGGTCCGGACTATGCAGCCCATTTGGGTTTACAAAATGGCTATTCGTCGCTCCGAGTTCGGTCGCGCGCCGGTTCATTTTTTCCGCAAAAGCCTCGACGGAGCCTGCATTGTCGCGCGCTAACGCCATCGCGACGTCGTTCGCGCTCTTCAGCATAAGGCCATAGAGAAGCTGGCGTCGCGTGTATTGTTCTCCCGGTTTCAATTCCAAATTGCTCGGTTCGACCCTAGTATCCGAAAGGTCAACCGTTACAAGTTTGTCGAGGTCTCCAGCTTCGATCACTAAAAGGGCCGTCAGGATTTTTGTTGAACTTGCGGGGTACTGAGGGGCATTCTCGTTCTTCACAAACAAAAACTCGCCTGTGAACGAATCAATCGTGGAGGCGCTTTCCGCGACAACCGTTGGTTCTCCTTGCTCGAGAAGAGTCTCGAGAGAAGGCTTGACGGCGAGTTTCGGCCTTTGCTTTCCGAAGACGCCGAGTGGCTGAAAGGTTAAAATTCCAAAGGTAACGGCTAAGGCGATCCAGCGCATTAGGCCGCGATTTTTCCGTTGATCATCATCCATTCGATCGAACCTCGGTTTTGGATAATTGCTTCGTATACTTCATCGACAGATCCCGTGAAGGGAATGGCAATTAAATCGGCCAGATAGCCACTGGCGATCCTGCCTAAAACACGTTCCATTTTCAAGGCGTGGGCCGGTCGCACGGTAACCATCTCCAAAAGTTCCCGAGCCGCGAGCTTTGGGTAGTTTTTTTTAGCGGTGCGCATCTCGGAAAAAAGATTAAGCGAGTCGTTGCTCGCGAGGCTATCGGTGCCGAGGCAAACGTTCAAGCCACGCTCAATCAATGCCTCCATCGGAAAGCGTCGATGATGCAGGAATCGATGACTCTTCGGGCAATGGACAACGTGCAACGCGCGCCATCTCGCGTCATTGAGGAGTTCCAGATCGTCGTTATCCAATTCGTTCAAGTGCGCTAAAATGCAATCCTCGCCGATCAAACCGTTTTTGATCAGATGCCGCAGCGGAGATGTTGCTCCACAGTCAGTCATCGGCCGTCCCAACTTCGCAAGAAACTCGTAAAGCGCTCCCCGATTTCCTGCGAACATGTCGTACTCCTCGTGTGATTCGCCCACGTGAGTGGTGATCAGCATATTGAGCATGCGCGCACATTTGAGCGCAAGTTCGTACATCTTTGGGGAGGCCGTGTACGGCGCATGCGGGCTGAGACCCAATCCACCGATTGGTTTCACCTTCTCGGAGAAGAATAGCCAGGAGCCGTAGGCCGACACGTCAACCCAGGGGCGCGGGCGGACATCGACGAGTTCCAGACAAAACCATGTTCGAATGGGAGCGCTTGGAAGGAACGGAAAAATTTGCGGATTCGCAACAATGTCCAGAACAGTTGTTACCCCGTTTCGGCGGAGCTCTGCGAAGCCGAGATGCATCGCGCGAACGTAATCGCTATCGGTGAATGATCTTTTCAGCGCATTGATCCTGTTAACCCAGTGAGAGAAACTGCGCGCCGGGAGGATTGCTCCCCGCATGAGCGTATAGTCGAGGTGGCAATGGGCATTGATCAAACCGGGTAGCACGGCTACTTCACCGAGGTCGACCACCTCTCCCGTATGTTTGCGTAGAATTTGTTGCGCAGTGCCTGCTTCAACTATTGAAGTTCCATCTACCACGAATGCGCCGTTTTCAATGGGCGCTCCATTCATCGGAACGAGCGTTCTGCAACGATACGCGATCATGTGCGGATACAGAGAAAAACTTGGCTCAGCTGCAACCGGTTTTGCTTTTCAAGGATTCTAATGATGCTGATTTTCAGGCATCTCCCCAATTTTGACCACTTTTGAGCCTGCGGTTTTTCGCTGGGCGACAATAACTTTTCTCGCTGCGGCCACTAACATATTGCAGCCTTCAAGGCATAGATAGGGGATGACCCTGCGGCCTTCGCCGGTCTGATCGACGGACGGATCAGATTTTGAGCGAGGTAGAAATGCTGAAGGCCGATCCGGCTCGATTCCCCAAAGAATCGTTCGCAAACAGCGACCGTCGGAGTTGCAGAACCTCTGCACAAGATTTTCCGCCTGCTCGGTAGTTATCTTTTGAGCAATGCGATACATCCCTGTCTGACGATCAAGCGTATGGCGGAAACTCACGACGCCCGCATTCCTTTCTCTGAATGCTTTCCATGTTCCTAGGGCCGCGGGATAGAAATAGTCCAAAGCCTTCCCGAGCGCGTCCAGATCCGTTAATTCGAGCATCCATCCCGAAGGCATGTTGGGCGCTCCTTTCAACGGCCTGTATGCGCCTGTGCGGTCGTATTTGGCGACTTCTCTCGCGTCCTCAGGAGACCGAAGAACTTTTGTTTTGGATAAGGAATTTCGATCCCTCCGATGGTAAAGACGGTAACCGTCCGGCGTCTCCGCGAACTCAAGTTCTCCGATCGCGTGATACCCTGCCTGGATCAACTCCTTTAGTTCATCGTTACTCATGCGGCTGCAGCGCCAGAATATTTTTGCAGGAAACGATCGACCGTTTCGATAATGATGTCGGCCATCGAAGGTTCCGAGCCAATTGCCTTGGCATAATAAAGTTCTCTGCCGTCGAGGTGATACGGATTGCGGCGGAAAACCTCCTGCTGGCCGGCCGCGACTCTGGCCTCCGGCTCAATACCGAGCAAAACCGGGATATCCTGGTAGCTGTGCAATCCGTCAGCGATGAAAAAGGGGACGACGATAACGCAGCGCTGCGACGTATTTTTTCGCCAGTCACCGATAAAGGGAGCTTCTTCCATGTAAGCCTCGGCGACCTCCGCGTAAAAACCTTTGCGCCTGATTTGCGCGACTTGACGCAAGGTCGCTTCGGCGGACTTCTCATTCAGGCTCGTCCCGTGACCGACGACGAGCAGGCTCGCCTGATCAGCAGGTACATTGGGAGCGACCCGCCGGGCGCTGCGGAGGATGAGGTCCACCATTCGGGGATCGTTACCTACGGGATCACAGTAGCCAATCGTTTTGCCCATTCGATGTGAGATCGGGCCGCTAAGTTCGAGTTCTCGCGGAATGACGGTTTCCGTAAAGTAACCTTCGCTGATAAAGTTGGGCACGACATACGCATGGTCGCTATCCACCATGTACAAGACCTCGCGCAAACTCGGTTCTTCCTTCCAGAACGCACAGTGTACTTCCGCGAATACGTCGCGCTGAATGATCTCGTCGGCGTGTTGAAACGTCGGGGCGCTCGAATCCGGATTGAGAGTTGATCCGTGGCCAACAAGGATCAAAGCGCTGCTCCGTTTATCGATCATCTGTTCAACTTCGATGGATCGGGAAATTCCTCAAATAGTTTCAATCCTAGTGTACCGTCTCCTAAATCCCTTGGGCTTCGTTGCGTTCAAAATGGGCCGCCGGCAAGGCGGTCCGAGCCGGCCTGGCGGTGGAGGGTGCGTATCTAAAGCGATACTGTGCACTAGAACAGCTGTGTGACCGTGGGATCCGGGAGTCCCCATGCATGCCAGCGCGAGAGATATTCTGCCTTAGGCAAACAAACATACTCGGGGCTGGCGCTCGCTCGGAGCCAGCGAACAATCTCTACCAGATTTTGCTCGGCCATAGTTGTGCATCCTGTGGACGGGCGTTGCGGCCCGCGCCGAATGTGGAAGAAGATCGCGCTGCCGAATCCCGGTACAGGGGGATCAGCGTTATGCCTGATTTCGATCAGCCAGCGATACGCGAAATCTCCGCGCCGCATTTTCTGCTTCTGAAACCATGGAGGAGGATTGCGTGAGTTCACGGTGACATGCTGGTTGTAATGGCTGCTGTGCATGTCGTCAACCCATGCGTCTCTCTCGCCCACCGTGTGGAACGGATAGTCGGCGCCCGGCGGCAAAGAGTGATCGTATGTGTAGATCATTCCGATGCCAAATACGCCCGCAGGCGCTCGATGATCTCGCTCGACTTTGACCGGTCCTCCTCCTTGACCAACAAGCAAACCTCTGCCCCAAGCCAATCCGGATTTCCCAAAAAGCACCGCTATCGGCGGACCGGAGGGGCGCCATCCGGCCTCGGCTTTCTCCAAGCGCTGAAGCTTTCCGTTCATGCTATCCCAGCTCGGCGCGATGGCGACCAGGAGTTGGCTCACAGAGGGACTCAAACGATCTTCGGCGTGGCAGCAAAAGGTAAATGCGAACAAAAGTAGAAAGAAATGGAGATTCGGTGCAAAGGTACCGCTGGGCATAGCCGACTTTGACGGTATCGGATAGGATTTGCAACCCGGCTCGCCATCCGTTAAACCGTCACAATGAATTTTCGTGTTGCGATCTATGCCGGGATGCTCATCTCGCTCGCTGGTTGTTCCAGTTCCAGTGGAGTTTACCGGTGGGTGCCGTTCTTTGGCAAAAGCAAGAAAGAAGACACCGGTGCCGCGGTCACAAAACCCAGGAAATCCGATCCATTTGGCCCCGTTTCCGGTCCGGTTTACTATGGTGTCGAGATGCGGCTGAAAATAGTCCCTGAATTCGTTCGACTATCCGACACGCGCGCGTTAGAGGCTCACCTTCTGCTGATCAATCGATCTCGGAAGTCTGTGAACTTTATTTTCAACGACAGCAGGAAGTACGATTTTATCCTTCGGGATACGAATGGAAAAAAGCTGGTGCAATGGTCTGATGACCAGCCGGTTACTCAGACTCCCGGTTATGTCATCATCAATCCTGCAGAGCGCGTAGAATTTGTCGGAAACGTATCTACTCGCGATATGTCTGCCGGACGGGCGTATATTCTTGAGGCGATCGTTGTCGGGTACGATAAAATGCGCGTAACCCTTCAAGTGAATCCGTCGAGCCCGAGAATCGTGCCCCCGGTTTCAGGCGCCGTCCCACACGGTAGAAAGTCGCGATAGGGTGCTCAACGGCCTGCGGCTCTGTGACTTGTGCCAGGAACTTGGGATGGTGAGGGTATCACGCGGTAGGGCGAAGCTCCTGCTGAGCCGCCACCCTTTGACCTCTCTCTAAAGGCGGCTCGCCCGGAGGCTCGCCCTACCAATCTACCACACGCGTCGGTAGGGTTGGTAGGGTCAGATCTCCGAGATGCCCGCCGAGAATAGCGATTTTCGGTGATGTTCGGCTATTAAGGGACGGCCATTAAGGGACGGCCATTAAGGGACGGCCTCTGTGCCGTCCGACTAATTATTCTCAATTCGAGTAAGAATAAGAGGGAGAAAAATGGGACGGCACGGAGGCCGTCCCTATCTGGAAAAGAACCCCCTCGCAGCCGCCGGTAGGTGACGTCAACACCATTTTACACCATTTTACACCATTTCACGGCGCCGACGGAGCGGAAGCCTTCCAGGGGATCGGCCGGTTGTGGAGCTCCGTGACTGAGCTCTTTGCTCCTCGCCTATTTCCTCTTCCAAAGGGTTGCTTGCGCTACGCTCCACTGAAATTTTCGCGCATGTTCGCGGATCAGGAACGGCATGTCTTTGGTCTGTTCATGGCTGAAAGTACTGTTCAATTCAGTGGTCAAGCCCTCGAGCGATAGCTTCGCATGGCCCAGATTGTCGCGGGTTCCTCCCATCCATTCTGCAATTGGCGTGAATTCCTCAAGCCAAGTGTATGGAGAAGTCAAAATCAGATGACCGCCGGAACGAACAATTTCCGCGAGAGATCGCAGTAATTTTCGCGGCTGGTCAACGCGATCGATCAAATTAGCCGCGAGGACGACGTCAAACGAACCGATCTCGGACCCCAAACTGGTAGCGTCTCCGACTTCAAACTTGCATGATTTACGGCGGATATCCGAAGGTAACTCCCTTTGCAGGAGCGTGACGTTTGTTCCCTCTTCGGTGCGCCGGATCTCAATTCGGCCTGTTTTCTGGATAGATTGAGCGCATTGAATAAATCGACGAGAAGAGTCGATCCCGAGGGCTTCGTCGGACCAGCGCGAGAGTTCAAAGGTGGAGCGTCCAACGGCACAACCAAGGTCAAGGGAACGCTCAACCTTCCCGATCTCTGGAAGAAACTCGGTCACGCATCGCAGAGGGAAAAAGAGCGAATCCCGCGGCCCGAAAGCGTATGGCAGTTGATCCTCTGCGGTCCCGTAGTGAAAAAGGAGATACTGGTTAAGAAGAAGATCGGTTTCGTACATGCTCGTCATCGGGAGGAAGGACGCCAAGTCGCCGGCATTTGAAACAGATTATCCGCTGCGCCGGCTCTTCAACAAACGCCGGATTCGATTCTGCTCAGATTCTACGCGAGCAGGTCAGCCATGTACGGAGCCGGTTGAAAACTCTCAATCAGGATCTCTACCTTGCCGTTCCGTTTCATTCGAACCTGGGGAACATTGATTTCCGGGGTCTTGTGCGGTGCGAACAATATATCGTCGTGTGTCGCATTCTTTTTGCTTACGAATTTGTCCGGAGTCAGATGCCCGCCAAGATGATCACTTCGCCCCGTTGCCACGTGAAGTGTGCCGAGGATTTTCTCATCCTGAATATCGCGGCCGGATACCGGCAGTAACTGGGTGCCGAATCCGAGTTCTCCCAGCTCACCTGTCAATGGATCGCTCTGGAGTTTCTGCTTGTGAGCGTCAATCGTCTCCTGGTTTCCTTTGAGTAACCTGGAGTCCACGATTCTGCCACCCTTTACAGTCATCAGTCCGATCGTACCATCTTCAAATTTCAGAGGAAACTGGCCGGAAGCGCCGGTCGGCACATAGTAGATTTCGCCTGCAGGCAAGTTTGCAATATCCGGTCTCCCGCGGCACAGACCATGGCTTTTCTGGGCCTCTTGTTTGCTCAGTTCAAGGCGTAGAGTGAATTCGTCCCGACCATAGGTAAAATCGATTTCAACCCAGTCGGCCCCGGTCATACCAAGACGCAGTTTCTCAGCATCTTTGCTGACCTGATTGTAGTCGACCGCCAAGCCGCTATTCAGAATAATCTGATTTAAGCCATGAAGGGTGGCACCTCTGAAGCCAAATTTTTTGGCGAAAGCAGTCAGGGGCGCAGTTGCCGAATAGGTCGAAATACAAAGAATAAGGTTGTAGTTCGGATAGATGTCGTTTTCGAAGCTTAGATTGGTGCCATCGGGCGCAACTGCGGCATCCGGGAGATCAAGGTTACTTCCTCCCGTGATTTTGTACGCGAAAATTTCGCCGCCGCTGAGGTTTAGCTCACTGAGAACACCTTTTTTTAACCCTTTGTAAAACACCTCGTAAGCATATTTTTGAATCGTCAGGTCCGGGTTTTTCAAAAACGAAAAGTTCTTAATGTCCTGAGGGTTATCCAGATCGATCAAGATCGCCACTCGTTCGCCTGCATGAGGGTCAAAGACAGTCTTTATCAGGTGGGAGAGGCTGAATGCTGGAAACGTTTCTGGAACAGTCAGCTTAGGTTGGGCAATCATTAAGGAACACGTTCGTTCTGCTCATGGCCTTAGTCAAAGCTGTATCGCCGTTTGCTCTCCGTCCGTCTTGCAGCTGATTCTTCCCGGCGCGCGAAGTCCGTGACTGATATGGAAGCGTTGCGATTAAGCCGCACAGGTCTTCGCGAACACCAGCAAGCGTCCTTTAAAAACAGTCGCTTCATAACTTGCGAGCGCTTTGCGCTTCGAGTAATTCTGATTCTTAGAAATGTCCTCGATTTTTGGCGTATTATTCCGTGTCGCTACTTGGGGTGAATCACACGGCGGTGGCGTTGGGACGGTCGTTGATGGGTGCCCTCCTCGGATCCCTCTATCAGAGGCTGATCTGCAGTTGGACCTCGACCGGAGACGACCCGGACAGAGCGAAATCGTGACGCAGCGGGCGGAAGAGGATCGATGCCAGATTCTCTCCGGCGTATTTGAAGGCTACACATTAGGTACGCCAATCTCGATCATGGTGTGGAATAAGGATGCACGTCCGGAAGCCTACCGAGAGATGGAGATCGCTTTTCGGCCCTCTCACGCTGATTACACCTATCAAGCGAAGTATGGCATTCGAAATTGGCAGGGCGGAGGCCGCGCTTCGGCCCGGGAAACCATCGGCCGAGTTGCTGCGGGCACCATTGCCAAGAAAGTGTTGCGCGCCTGGTTTTCTGAATTTGAGATAGTTGCTTACGTAAAGCGGGTGCATCGCGTCGAGGCAGTTGTGGACTCCTCGAACGTTCAAGTTGCAGACGTCGAAAAATCAATCGTTCGCTGCCCGGATCCGGTTGCTGCCGAACGGATGATTGAACTGATCAAGACGATGCGGAAGGAAGGAAACTCGGTCGGCGGAGTGATTGAGTGTGTCGCTCGCGGAATTCCTCCCGGTCTTGGAGAACCGGTTTTCGACAAGTTGGAGGCTGATCTGGCGAAGGCGATGCTGAGCTTGCCAGCGACGAAGGGTTTTGAGATTGGATCGGGCTTCGCCGGTACAGAGTTAACCGGCGCCGAACATAACGACGCTTTCGAAATGAGGGAAGGCAGGGTGCGAACTCGGACGAATTATTCCGGCGGCATTCAAGGGGGAATCAGCAACGGAGAAAATATTTTCTTTCGAGTCGCATTCAAGCCGACTGCAACGATACTTCGTCCCCAAGAGACGGTGACCACGTCCGGAGAGCCGACGGAGTTGTCGGCGCGCGGTCGTCATGATCCGTGTGTTTTGCCGAGGGCGGTTCCGATGGTCGAGGCGATGGCTTGCCTTGTCCTCTGTGATCATTTCCTGAGACATCGGGCTCAAACAAGCTCAGGCTGGTCTGAAGCGGCGCCTCGCTGACGTGATGGCTAGCGCAGGTCACATTCAGGCGTCACACGAGTGGCAAAGTGCGGTTTTTCTTGCCGCTGCTTTGTGGATTCTAGTGAGTATCGTCCGTGGGTGGGGCAAAGGGCTGATGAGACAGTTAACCGGCCTCGTCGCGTTTTTCGCTGCAGGCTACCTCGTGTTGCACTACAGCAGCCGGGTCAGCGAATTTTTGTCTCCGTATCTTCCCGCACTGTTTCTTTTCCCTCTGGCTGCGATCCTGATCTGGATTCTGAGTTTCAATACAATCGCGTTGGTTGGACGCTTGCTCTTCAAACGAACGAGGGACTGTCAATCACCCATCGTGCGACTGACCTACGGTGTCGGAGGCGGGATAATCGGTCTCGGCTATGGGCTCCTATTTGTCTGGTGCGTCCTTATAGGTTTGAAGATTATTGGCCAAAGCGCTGAAAATCAGGTCGAAATCCAGCGGGCGAAAAATGAAAACTCCGGAAGTTTTGTCCTGAATTTTGTGAAATTGAAAAATTCGGTCGAACTTGGGTATGGGCGCACGCTGTTGGATTCGATAGACCCGTTTCCTCATAGATTTTATCGCGATCTTGATAAGTACAGCCGGGTAATTGAGGATCCGGAAGCGATGCAGAAGTTGTTAGAATATCCCGGCCTTCGCCGAATCTGGGAGAGCCCGCAAATTGTCGACCTCGAAAGAGATCCGCAGATCGTCGCGGATCTGCAGAGGGGAGACATCGCCGGGGTACTCACAAATCGGAAGGTTGTAGCATTGCTCAACGATCCTCAAGTCCGAAGCGCCTTCACGCAGGGAGATCTGGAAGCCGCGTTGAACTACGCGCTGACATCGCGTGGGACCGCGGAGGGAAGGTGAGGAGGAGGTAGGAGTCAGAACACAGAACACAGAACACAGAACACAGAACACAGTAGTCAGAAAACAGAAATCAGAAGTCGCTAGGCAGGAGTTTCGGGCCCTCGAAATTAAGACTAAAGATTGTATCGCGCGAGGCCCCGGCCGAGCTATATTTTCATTATGAATGCGCCTTTGGGTTACGCACTGCTCCGTGACCGGCGCGTCCCCCTCCGTCCTAAGCTCGTGGCCTTGGGTATGGGGTTCGTTGCGGCGGGACTCATAGAGCTTCTGCAGATTCCGCTTGAAAGCGTCTTTGCGCTTATTCTGCCCGTTGTCGGTGCGGCCGGTGATATCGCCGTCGACGGTGCCGAAGCCGTCATCGTGCCGGTACTTGTTGCAACGCTGCTGATGCCTTATCTGGCTCCTCCAAGCATCGTCCGGCAACTGCGAGCAGAGCGCGCGGCTGGTGCTTGAGTCAAGAAAGCAGAATACAGAATACAGAATCATTCAGGGATGGACGGCCTCCGTGCCGTCCCATCTTTCTCCCTGTCACGTGGCCGGAATAATCACTCGGACGGCATGGAAGCCGTCCCTCCCATGAAAAACAAACATCGGCGAAAATGCCTGGCTGCCTGTATGATCCGCCGTGGAAGGTATCGCCTTGGAAATGCGACCCCCGGTAACTCCTTGCGGCGCTTTGCCGGGGAATGTAGAAGTAATGGCTCATCCGCGTCGCGCATGAAGAGTGACTACGTAGTAACAATCGGGTTGGAAGTGCATGTCCAGCTCAAGACAAGAAGCAAAATGTTCTGCGGCTGTGCTGTTCAATACGGTTCGGAACCGAACATGCACGTTTGTCCGGTTTGTTTGGGGCTGCCGGGCGCGTTGCCGGTCATGAATCTGGAAGCGCTGAAGATGACGGCGCTGGCCGGATTGATTTTGAAATGTGATATTGCGCCGATCTGCAAGTTCGACCGGAAGAACTATTTCTATCCGGATATGCCAAAGAACTACCAGATCTCACAATACGATCTGCCGCTCTGCCGGAACGGTGAAACGCCGCTTGCCGATCTCGCTTATCCTAAGGATGCGCAAAAGCGCATTCAAAATCCCGGCAAGAAAGTCCGGCTCGTCCGGATTCATCTTGAGGAGGATGTGGCGAAGAGCTTCCACTTCGAAGATGCGACCGGTATCGATTTCAACCGTGCTGGAACTCCGTTGATGGAGATTGTCACGCAGCCAGATATCGAGTCTCCAGAGGAGGCTTTTGCATTTCTGACTTCCCTTAAGCAGGCGCTGATTCACGGCGGTGTGAGTGATGCGGACATGGAGAAGGGCCAGCTCCGATGCGACTGTAACGTTTCCGTTCGAAGAAAACTTGAAACAGAGCTTGGAACAAAAATTGAGATCAAGAACTTGAACTCGATCAGCGGTGTTCGTCGGGCGCTGGCTTTCGAGATCGAACGGCAAATCGACGTATTGGAGCGTGGAGGAAAGCTTCAGCAGGAAACCAGGCGATGGGACGACGATCTCGGGGAAACTCTCTTGATGCGAACCAAAGAATCAGCGCACGACTACAGGTACTTTCCTGAACCCGACCTTTTGCCGGTGCGCACCGAAGTGTTTATGGAGGAGGTGCGCAACCGTCTTCCGGAGCTGCCCTGGGACAAGCGTGAGCGCTTTGTCGCCGAATATGGACTAGGTGATTATGACGCCGGCGTCCTGGCCGATGATCAGGAGTTGTCGGCCTATTTTGAATCCGCTGCCAAAGGGGCGCGCAAGCCAAAGGCAATCGCGAATTACGTTCTCAACGATCTGCTGAGCGCGCTTGCCGCTTCCGAGAAAACAATAACCGAGTGTCCGATTCCTGCGGAGGAGCTGGATCAGTTAGCGGTGATGGTGGATGACGGGAAAATCAGTTCCAGGCAGGCCAAGGAGGTCTTTGCTGAAATGTTTGCGACCGGAAAGCCCGCCGCGATCATCGTTGAAGAGAAGGGCATAAGACAGGAAAGCGATCCGACGGCGATCGTTTCGCTCTGTTCGGAGGTCATCGCTGCCAATTCCAAGTCTGTCGAGGCTTATAGAGCCGGTAAGAGCGCGGCAATAAATTTTCTAAAGGGTCAGGTGATGAAGCTTTCC
This sequence comes from Chthoniobacterales bacterium, assembly GCA_035938215.1. Lineage (GTDB taxonomy): Bacteria > Verrucomicrobiota > Verrucomicrobiia > Chthoniobacterales > JAFAMB01 > DASZHC01. The sequence goes on along the minus strand of DASZHC010000217.1, from coordinate 11,049 downwards.
AAGGGCAAGGCGAATCCAAACGTTGTCAGTGAGGTGCTCGCGAAGCTGCTGGACTGAGAACGGCAGGAGGCCAATACTCCAATCGACGGTTTGCGGAATGTGTCGGTGCACGCGGCTACGACGGAGCGTAGCCCTCCAGGTCTCGATCGAAATTTCCATTGGCCGTTATCGACTTGGAGATGCGGTCCCTCGCAGCCGTTTCTTATGGGACAGGCCCGGGACCTGCGCCCCCAAACGCGATTCAGTAGGATGAAAACTTCCCTTTGATTTCAGAGAAGGAGCCTGCACCCCTCGCTCCCGGAGGGGTTTCCCGGCGAGGCGTCACCGCGCCTGATTTTGTTTCTATCCATTTGTCGATCACTGGCAATTCTTTCGCTTTGAGCTTTGCCCGGAATCGGATGATCTCTGCCGCTTTTTCGGCGAGCTGAATTGCGTCTTGAGAAAGGTTGTTTTTGAAGAAGTCGATCACATCATTTGCGCGCGGCTCATCCGCGAAAGCGCTCGAACATGCCGCGATCATGCGATTGCAGCGAACTGTTCCAAGACGCCTCTGCATCTCCTGCAGATGACTGGTTGCGAAGTCCCAAGTGATTTCCGGGTGTTCCCCCTGCGTAGCAACGCTTTCGAAGACGCGCGCAGCTGCGGCAGGTGGTTCACTATCGCTCAGGAGGTAGGTGGTTAGTGTTTTGCGAACAAGTCCAGGGTCCAGCGGAGCTGAGAGGGCGCGCAGCAAAACGCCCTTTTCCTCGAGCGTCGAAGCCTGGGGAATCATGGACAGCAGCTGGTCATAAGTTGAGTCTGAGCTGTATCGCCCGACTATGAGCAGGACGGGAGCCCGCAGATTTGGCGGAAGCGCGGCAGCATTCTGACGATACATTTCAAAACGCTTAAATGCTTCATCAATGACGTCTCGATTGCCAAAGAATCCAAGTGTTTCGATGAGCATAGCCCGCATCTGGCGAGTTTCAGTGTCTTCGTCAGCCTTTTCATCCCATCCGAGTGCCTGGAGTTTCGGTCCGAGCACGGCGCAGAGATATTTTTGATAATTCTCGCGACCGGGTTGGCCTTGCTCGAGCCGATCGATGATTTTCAAGCCGCCCATTGCGGCGTCGCTCCCGAGTGCTGCCTTCCAAAGAGCAAAACCATCGTCGCGAATCAGGTTCTCGAGCAGCTCAAAATACGCTGAAGCCTCCATGCTTCCCGACTCGACCAGTGCCCACGTATCCGTGAGCAGGTTGATGCGATCGCCTTCGGGCAGCTTGGCAATATTTCTTTGCAGATCGATAAACAAAGCCGGTTCGTAGAGAACTCGGAAGAATCCAACAGCATCGGCGTTAGCCTTTATTACGCCGTCACAACCAGGAAAATCGAAGTTGTTGGAAATCCTCTCGAGCAGGGCGTATTTTAGGTCTTGCGGATTCGCGGTGGAAAAAATCCCAACCGGAATCGACCATTGAATCGGGGCTTCGTCCTGAACTCCGATGGCAAATCTGACTTGCTCCAGGCTGATGACACTTTTGCCGTCGAGGCATTGCGTTGTTGTCCTTATTAGCGGAAAACCGGGCTCCTCAACCCAGTTGGCGAAAATCTTTCCTGCCGGTTTTCCGGTAGACTTTTCGAGCGCTTCCCAGAAATCTGCCGTTGTAGCGCTGGAGAATTGATGCGCCCGTAGATACGCTTGCACCCCCGATCGAAAGGCATCCTCGCCAAAGAAGGCTTCCAGCATTCGGAGCAGGAATTGCCCTTTTTGATAAACAACCGAATCGAACGCGCCGGCTGCCTTGGTTTCATCATCGACACCCTGTCTGATCGGGTGCGTCTCTTTTTTTGAATCGGCGGCCATAACTAGCTCTCTTTCCCCTGCCGCATGGAGCCACGGTTCCCATTCAGGATGAAAATGTTCTGTGGCTTTCATCTGCATCCAGGATGCAAAACCCTCGTTCAGCCAGATATCATCCCAGCGCGCAATGGCGACTAGATTTCCAAACCACAGGTGAGCCAGTTCGTGGGCGACGACGGAAAATACTCTCTCCCGCGCCGAATCGGAATTGTTTGCCGGGTCATACAGTAGCATTTCCTCCGAATACGTGATTCCACCCCAGTTTTCCGTTGCGCGGACGACGCTTCCGGGAAGCGCAATCTGGTCAAGCTTTGCGAGCTCATGAGGAATTGCGCAGTAGTCGCTGAAATAAGGCAGCACCTGTTTGGTGACTTCCATTGCGTAGCGGCCAAATTCTTTCTTTCCCTCGGTCGTTAAAATCCGAAGCTTGATGCCTTTTATGTCATCTTCGAGCCATTGGAATCGACCGCAGGCAACGAACACCAGATAGCTGCAGATCGGCGGGGTGGGCTCGAACACAACGATTTTTTCATTTTGTCCAAGCGCCTGCTCCGCAAATATTGGCGTATTCGAGGCTGCTGTGTATTCCTTTCTGGTTCGGATACTTATTTGGTAGGTCGCGCGAAACGCCGGCTCGTCCCAGCACGGGAAAACCCGTCTCGCATCCGCCGGTTCCATGCATGTGGCAAGAATATGTTCCGTGTTACCCTCCGTTTGATCCGACTCAACGAATAACCCGTGCGGTACGTCGAAAATCCTGCTCTTGAAATTGAATGTCAGCGTGTATTTGCCGGGCTCCAGAACCTCCCGAGTCGCAAAAAAGACTGTCTGCTGGGCGGCATCGAACTGAGGGATGAGCTCTTCCTGGATTCCATCATGCGCGATTCTTGCCGCCGAGATTTCAATTTCAACCGCGTTAAGGACGATCCGGTTCACCGGATTCAACACTCGGATTTCGATGGATTCAACACCCTCCGTGGCCAGTTGTTCGACGTTTGGCTCCAGATGAATCAAGTAGTGTTCCGGGACGATATCCTTAGAAAGCTTGGCCGGGATCCCCTTGTTCTCGGCATGCGAGAGACTCGCGGCAAATCCGAGGAGCAGGAGAGCGATTGATTTTCGCATGTGCAAACGATCCGTGGGCGACAATCAAGCATCGCTTGGATAGTAAGTATTTTACATAGTCTCGTTGCGCTTTGAAAGGGGATTGAGGAGGGAAGGAATACAGATTTGTGAGATCCATACATCTCGCCGGTCTGAGACGCGGCCTGGTTTGTCAAAAGCAACATGATGCTGACATGAGCCTTCGTTGTGTTAGTGTCCTGCTCGTGAAATGGACTATTTCCCATTTCACGAGCAGGACACTAATTTCAGCGCTTCTTGACATGATCGACATCGAGCATACGGATGCAATCAACTCAAGGATTCTCGCCGTTTCCGAGGATCGAATTCAAGGGTTTGTCAGGGAGCCGTTTCAGGAGATTGCCCGGTTATCAGGAGTGGATGAATCTGTGGTGCTGGAGCGGATTCGGGCGATGCTTGCCGCTGGAACGATTCGTCGAGTCCGGCAAACGCTGTTGGCAACAAATCTGGCGCAAGGCGCACTGGTGGCCTGGAGGATGCCTCAGGCCAGCCTTGATGCCGGTTTTGGCTTTATGTTCCGAGAGGATCCTTTTTCTGGCCACGTCGTTATTCGATCAACGGATCTGGAAACCGTCGGAAGCGAATACAAGCTTTGGACCACTGTCAAAGTGCCGCAAGGTTTTTCGCTTGCAGGGCATACCAGCATCCTGAAGAGGATTGTCGGAGCTGAGAAGGTACGTATCATGCCGGCAAAAGGAATATTCACGCTCGGCGTGGGCCACGTGCGGCGCAAAACGATAGAACCGGGATCCCGTGCCGATAAACCGGCGCACATGATTCGGACCGAGATCGTCAAGTTGAGCGAATTGGAATGGCAAGTTTTGATGGCTCTGAAGCGCGAGTTCGCCCTTGAGGAGATCAGAACGAGTCCCTGGATGGCAAGAGCCGAAGAAGCCTCCTTGCCGATGGAGACGTTTTGCGAGGTGGCGGAGGGGTTGAACAAGCGCAAGATCATTGGGAGATTTTCGACTTTCCTCGAACACGTTAAACCCTCGGCAGCAGGAATCAGGGTTACGCGATTTAACGGTTTGTTTCATTGGTCGGTCCCAGCCGGTCGGGAACTTGCAGCGGGATCCGAGGTGGGCCGCCACGAAATACTGACGCATTGCTATTGGCGCGAGGCCGGGCCGGAATTCGGCGATGTTAACATCATGGCAGTCGCCCATGGCACTGAAAAACCGCGATTGCTCGAGCACAAGGCAGCGATTGACAAGCATTTGGCCTCGTGCGGGATTCCCGTTTCATATACGAATGTTTTTTGGGGAGGGCGCTCCGAAATAAAGCCCTCAGAGATTTCTCCCTTCGCCTATCGTGAATGGCTCAAGCGCTACGATTTGACGAACTGAGTCAAAACAGTAGCGAGCCGGCCGTTCTAACGAAGGCAGACTCGTAAGGCAAGGACGCCATTTCCGGCGGGCAGCTCGGAGATCTGCCCCTACCGTGGGTTACGAATCGCGCGGATCTATTCCAAGTTCCTTGCACAAGTCAAAGAGCTGCAGGTACCTGTGAACGCTAGCTTAGCTAGATGGCCTTCTCGCCCGTTTCGTCGGTTCGGATCCGAATCGCTTCTTCTATCATGTAGACGAAAACTTTCCCGTCGCCGATCTTGCCGGTCTTGGCTGCCTTTACAACGGCAGCAGTAGCGTTCTCCACCATACTGTCAGCAAGAACCACTTCAACTTTGATTTTCGGCAAAAAGTCGACGGTGTACTCGCTGCCGCGATAAATTTCCGTATGGCCTTTTTGCCGACCGAAGCCTTTAACCTCGGTAACCGTCATTCCCTCAATGCCGAGATCGGATAACGCCTCTTTGACCTCCTCCAATTTGAAGGGCTTTATAATCGCTTCGATTTTTTTCATTTCGTCGTTTTTCTGGATGCATCGTCAGGCAATGCATCCCGGATTGTTAGGTTCGATAGTTACGATAACAATTGCATTATGCGATTTCTCTTGTCCCGATCCCGTTCTCACGAAATATAAGCTTCCTCGCCATGTTCCGAAATATCCAGACCGGCGGTTTCGACTTCAGGCGGCGGGCGAAGGCCAATCACCAGCTTGATCAAAAAGGCGATGAGAGCAGTCGCCACAATGGCGAGAACCAGGGTCACACAGACGGCCTTCGCTTGCGATAAAAAGAGAGAGCTGAGCACCTCTTCCTTGAGATTTGGGTTAGCCACTTTAGTCGCCAGCAACCCGGTCAAAAGCGCGCCGGTGGTTCCACCGATTGCGTGCACCCCGAAAGTATCAAGTGCGTCGTCATAACCGAGTGCCGGTTTAAGGACGGACACGGCAATGTACGGCAGGACCGCCGCCGCGACACCGATAATCACTGAGCCCGTCGCATTAACGAAACCGCATGCGGGCGTAATGACCACCAGGCCGGCGACTGCGCCCGTGCAGTAACCGAGAACGCTGGCCTTTCCCCTGAGAACCTTTTCGATGATTGCCCACGTAAGCGCCGCCACCCCGGTCGCAAGCGTCGTCGTCATGAAAGCGTTGGCGGCAATTCCGTCCGCAGCGACCGCGCTTCCTGCATTAAAGCCGTACCATCCCACCCAGAGCATGCCGGTTCCCACCATACACAAGACCATACTGTGAGGCGCCATCGGCTCCTTCTTGAATCCAATCCGCGGGCCGAGGATGAGGCAGAGTATCAACGCACTCCAGCCCGATGTCATATGCACAACGGTTCCCCCGGCAAAATCTATGGCTTTGATCGTCGAATTCGCGTTCCAGATTCCGTTCATAAAACCGGTTATTCCCCAAACCATGTGAGCCATCGGGAAATACACAAGGAACATCCAAAACAGGATGAACAACATCAGCGCCGAATACTTCATTCGCTCGGCAATTGCGCCGACAATCAAGGCCGGTGTGATGACCGCAAACATCAATTGGAACATCGCATAAACATTCTGCGATACCCAGTAGGAGTAGTCTGCGTTCGGAGCCGAAGTTACGCCTGACAGAAAGAAATATTCAGAGCCGCCGTAAAACGGATTGTTGAAGTTTTTGCCGAAGACGAGGCTGTACCCGCAGATCCACCAAAGCAGAACGACGAGCCCGGTGATGCCCAGACATTGGGCCAAAACCGAGAGCGCGTTCTTTCTTCGGACAAGGCCGCCATAGAATAGAGCGAGGCCCGGCAAGGTCATAAAAAGAACCAGTGCAGACGAGGCCATCTGCCAGGCGTTGTGGCCGGGACCGGATACTCCGGGCAGCGTTTTGCTGCCATCCGTATTGTTTATATAAGCCTCCAGGCTAGCCAGTCGATCTTCCACCGATCCGGTTGGAGAGACTGCAGGAGTGGCAGACGCTGCCGGGGTCGGGGAAGCAGCGGATGCTGGAGCTGCCTCGGCAGCGGTTGCGGCAGCGGAAACAACTGGTGAGGGACTTGCGTCCGCAGCCCTTGAGCTGATCTCGTTCGTAGATAAAACGATCGCGATAGCGCCGAGGAGGAGTAATGGCCGCTTAAAGATTGAAGAATTCAACATATTCGGGAAGCTGGTTCTAACAATTGGTTAAGGTTCAAGCCGACGGTTGTCACTCTTTCCTTCCCTTGGAAGAGAGTCTTTCTAGCCATAGGAATTAGAACAACAGGGGTCGCCAACGGCGGAAGCACCCATCGTGCCATTGAGTCGATGATCCATATTTACAAGCAGCAAGACGAAGAGTTGTAACCGCCGGCGAGTTGATGGAATTGGTCAAAACTCAACACCTTGCCTCTTTTCGCACAGAGATACCCATATTCTTCCTTTCTGACCAGCCTAACTTTGCAACATCAAAGCGATGCTTTCGAAACGCATGTTTGACCACCAACGGGATTGGATCTAATTAGGATGCTTCCGTGGTAGAAATGGGCAAAGCACGGTTAGCTTAGCGGTAGAGCGACTGGTTTACACCCAGTAGGTCGGGGGTTCGATTCCCTCACCGTGCACTCTCCTTCTCGCTGGAAATACCACCATATAAGCCATTGATTCTCAATTGGTAACGTGTGAATTCTCTCCCGGTCCGACGTAGCAAAGGAGCGCGGTTTCACAGATTCTCAGAATGTTAAAATTAGGCTCTACAGACGTCTTAGAGCTTGAAATGGTAGAGAAAAGTGGTAGACCATCTGGCTCTATGAAGGGGATCTACCACATGCCCGGGTCAAAGTACTTCTGGTTTCGCTGGACTGAGGACGGTAAGCGTTATGCTGTCTCCCTCAAGACGGATGATGAGGCTGTCGCCATCACTAAGGCTCGCGCGATACTCGCGGAGGGCATATTCCGCCCAACGCAACACCAAGGGGCGATTGAAACTGTGATTTCCGAGTACCTAAGGCTTGCCCAAGAACGCCCCAAAAAGCCGATGCGCCCACATACCGCGCAAAACGTCGGCCACCTTTTGCGGAGGTTTACCGGGGATTGCGGCGTCGAGTTTGTCGGTCAAATCAGCCACCGAAAAATTAGAGATTGGTTGCAGGGACTCAAAGCCGAAGGGAGGAGCCGAGATACGCTACATACCTATGCTACGGACCTCAAAACCTTCGTCCGCTGGTTGGTGAAAACTAAGCACCTCACGCCCGAGGTGCTAGACTCCTTTGAAGTCCCGGACAGAGGAGCCCACGGGCGAAAGAATTGGGTGAAGAGAGAAGTGGCCGCGGACGTCGTTGCAAGGGCTACCGACCCGGATCTCAAGTTTATCCTCTACGCTGGCTTTCACGCGGGGCTGCGGCGTAATGAAATAGCGAACGCCAGAGTTGGCTGGTTCGATCTTGAGGCTAGGCCGCTGGGGCTGGTTCATATCCAGAATGATGAAGGGTTCACGTTGAAGGATAGAGATAATCGTACCGTCCCCCTCACTTATGAGTTTTTGGACTTTCTGACGGTATTCCTCAAGGGAAGGAATCCCCGTGAATTCGCGCTTCGCCCCACAAAAGAGTTGGGAGCGTGGAAATATCGGTATGACTTTCAGAAGATCGTGAGGACTCACTTCGCTCGCTGTGGGATCAAATGCACGATTCACGATCTGAGACGCTCCTTCGCGTCGAATTTAGTGTCCGAGGGGGAAAGCATTTACATCGTTGCGAAGTGGCTTGGGGACGGAGTGCAGGTGGTTGAGCGGAGTTATGGACACCTGGCTCCGTCCGCCGGCAACATCAATCGTTTAACGGCAAAAGTCGCTTAGAAGCCACGTCGCTCTGGCTCTCGGTGTTCTCTAATACCAGAGAGATCAGCAAGGTGGCGTGACGGGCTAGCGCCTCTTGCTCCAATGGCCCACGATCTTGTCTATCAATTCGCCGATCTTCCGTGGGCCCGCAGCCCAGGCACGCAGTTTTTTCGCGGTTTCCCTGGCGACTCGCACGGTTATAGAAACGCGATCAGGGCGAGGTTTTCGCCCCGCCCTGTCTCTTTTACCACCGCGTTGCTTGGGCGTGTCGGTCACGCCCAGAAGCTAGCTTAATATCCGAAACGCGAAATCCTGTATCCGCCTCCGTAGGTAGGAGTGACTGTGCTCCAGGTTTGGGCGGAAGCTGATGCCGCGACGCCAAGGAGTGCTGCTGTGATTGAAATGAATAGTCTTTTCATCATCCCAAAAATACTGCGCCAAATTTGAATTATAAAGTAATAAATCAAATTATTTTGGCGCTGCTGGTTTGTCAGCGCGAAGTACGACGCACCTCAGATCAGCCCAGCCCGCGTCTACTTGCAGGCCGACAATCCATCGGCTCGGCTCTGTCTCAGGTTCCCAGCATGCGAGTGCGTGGCATCTTCACAAACCGGCGCTCCCCCCGTACCCGAGATCCGCACCATTTCCCGGTCCTTCGATCGCAATCTAGCGGCTGAGAGTGTCTTGCGCATCAACATCGCCAAGTGAGCGGGGCTAAAGCATAAAAGTCGCGGGGAATCGCTAGGTCCTTCCGCAAACTTTCCACGGGATATCGGAGAACTCTAGTGACACCGAGAGAACCGGGGCGGGGCTGCAGGGAAGGTCATAAACACGGGAAACGAGCTGAGATATCCGGCTCTGAGAAATATCGCGTCTCGCTCTTGGGAGCACGCCGCGCTGTCAAAGCCATTGCTCGGGAACTCGCCTGTCTCGATTCACAGCGGGCACGAGCTTGCGGTTCACGATTTCAGGCGTTGAAAAAGGCTCCGGAAGCATTACCGGAGTTGTGAGATGCCAAAAACCATTGATCCCAACGAATGGTATTTTGAGGAATGCCCAATCGACGAAATTGACTATTGCTGGACGTACGAGTACGCCCGGGAATCAGAATTTTTGCGAACGATTATTGCGAAGTGGCGCCAGGGCGCCAAGGGGAACAAGATTGAGGAATACATAGCTTTGGATGAGGAGATTTATGCGGAGCCGCTTGGTTCAGCCGTTTATCCGTTTTTTCCATTTTGGCCGAATAAGCCCTACCTTTCGATTGACCCGAAGACTCGCAATGCATGGCTCGACCGGCTAGGCATGCCATTAGAGCCATCAGACGCGCCCCCGTATCAGATACAGGCGCGGTATTGGAGCAAAGAATCGACCTTAAAAATGCTAGAGAGGTTTATCATGGCCAGATCTCTGTCATTCAGAAATGGGTCTTCACAGTGGGTTGTGTTCCACCTTGACTGGAATCTACACGACAAAGAACTCGCGACCATGTTTCGCCGCTGGCTCAAAGAGAATCGGCCGGAAGACGTTAAGGCATTTGAAATGCGGGGACGCGGTAATCCTGCACGTCAAGGACGAGCTAATCTCAAATACTTGAGCGCTTATAGGCTTCGCAAAAAGATGTCGAGGAATGACGCGATAGCATTTCTCGAAGAGGAGGGTGGCAAACTCAAGCCATACAGAAACTATCAGGATTGGGATTTGGCGTTGGATAGAGCAAAGGCCATTATTCAAAGTCTCGAGGACCACACATTTATCGTGCCTCGTGATGAAGAATTTCTGCATGGACCAATCGGCGAAAAGCTTTTAAAAGCGGCCGGATTGCAATGCCCGCTTTTTTAAAAGAAGTTTTTTAACCCCTACGACGGCTCGCCCTACATGGCGGAAATGTAGGGGTCATGCATTCATTGTTACGTAGTGAAATCTCACAGGACGCCCACGCTGGGACAATCAATCTTGAACCGCATTGGTTGAAAGTTGACGCAGCGGTTACCTATTCCGGCATCTCTCGGGCGGTGCTTCACCGGATTCTTGCGGAGGGAAAGATCCGCAGTTCGAGTCTTCGCTCGTCCGGTGCCTTACGAGGAATTCGGTTGATTGATAGAGCTTCGCTCGACGCATACATCGAGTCGTGTGCGACCAAGTGTAGCGGGCCAAAAGAGGGAAGGGCTGCGGTATGACGACCGGATCGCCGCAGGAACAGATAGCCTGCTTGCCTCGCTGGATCCAGGATCGGATTAAGTCCTGCCCCGCGAAAGGCCAGGGTGTCCACCCTTGGCTCTTCAAAACCGCTCTTGTTCTCCACAATCATTTCTCAGTGGATCAGGTTGAGGACATACTGTCAAAGTACGTAAGTTGCGACGGACGAGAGCGGGAGATTCGTGAACCGTCGCCAATTCCGGTAAGATTGTACGAGGCGAGATGCCTTCTTCTGGTCTTGCCAAAGCATGGCCGGCTGTCGACTATACAACGATACACAAGATTGTTCTTGACTGTCCGGTGCGTCTGGAGGACCTGCCTTCCATTTCTCCTTTTAGGGTGGGAACCAAAGAACCGAAGACCGAAGAGATTCTCGACACACTATTCCCTGGCAACCCTCTCCTGTGTTTCGGATTGGCCGCGAATTCCTTTTCGACTAGGCCGCGTGAGTCTTGGAGAGGTAGGGAGTCCGGTTTCCAATTCATTGTGCCGAATCCAATGATCAAGGAAACCGGAGTAACAAAGATGGCAAAAAATCCGAGCGGTGCCTCGAAAATACGGGATCTCGTCGCTTCCTAGTATGACTTTGTTAAGTATTCTCTTGCCAACTCGTTGCTATTTTGGCAAGATCGTCGGGCGTGGAGTGGAATGCCAGGCTATGGCGACAAAGCATCGAGCGCTTCAAAGCGTTCATGATTCCGCTGACGGTTCCTTTG
>DASZHC010000216.1:0-10308 GCA_035938215.1 Chthoniobacterales bacterium | reverse complement strand
ATCGTGATCGATCAAAGCCCTATTGGTCGGACGCCTCGCTCAAATGCCGCGACTTACTCCGGCGCATTCGGACCTGTACGCGAGTTGTTCAGCCAATTGCCGGCGTCGCGGGTGCGCGGTTACGATAGTGGACGGTTCAGCTTCAATCTGTCAGGCGGCCGATGCGAAAATTGCCAGGGGGATGGCGTGATAAAGATCGAGATGCATTTTCTCGCCGATGTCTACGTCGAATGCGAGGTTTGCCGAGGTGCGCGATACAATCGCGAGACGTTGGAAATCACTTATCGCGGCAAAAATATTTCGGATGTTCTTAAAATGTCGATCGATGAAGCAGCTCGATTCTTTCGCAACATTCCCGCGATCTTCGACAAGCTGGAGCCATTGGTTAATGTGGGCCTGGGCTACTTGACGCTCGGGCAATCTGGAACGCAACTATCCGGGGGAGAAGCGCAGCGGGTAAAATTGGCGGCTGAACTCGCAAAAAAAGCGACCGGTCGAACCATCTACATCCTGGATGAACCAACCACTGGCCTGCATTTTGCCGACATACACAAATTGCTGGAAGTGTTACAGAAACTCCGCGAACAGGGAAATACGTTGATCGTCATCGAACACAATCTTGAAGTCATTAAATCAGCGGACTGGGTGATAGATCTTGGACCCGAAGGAGGGAATGGAGGGGGGCGCATCGTCGCACAGGGAACGCCCGAACAAATTGCAATGGTCGCGGAAAGTCACACGGGCCGCTATTTACGACGCGTTCTTGCACCCTGAGATGCGGTTTCTGTTCGGAATCCTGGTCGCGGCTACCCTGTCTTTGTCGACGTCGCGCGCAGATTTGCTCGATGATGCGATGCTTGCCCACCGGGAGGGAATTCCGGAAGTCAGCGTTACCAAACTTCGAAAATTTCTGGCTTCAAATCCTGCTCCTGACCGAGCCGCGGCGGCCAACATTCTTCTCGCTCGCTGTCTTATCGAGACACAGAAAACCAGGGAGGCATCAGAGGTTCTCGATCGCGCTAACGGTCCCGAAGCAGATTATCTCAGGGCGCAGGAGGCCCTGCGTTCGCGACGCTGGAAAGAGGCGGTCGACCGGTTTGCTCTCCTTGCGAAAACTCCCGGCCCAATTCTGATGGAAGCAAAGCTGGGCCTGGCCTCTGCGCAAAAGGCGCTGGGACAATCGGCACCAGCTTTGGAAACCCTGCAACCTCTCTTGCAGACTGAGGGAAAAATCGATCCGAAGATCGGCTTGCTGGCGACAGAAATTTATCTGAGCCGATCAGAACCTACAAAGGCTCAGGAGACGCTCTTGCGGATCAAAGCTGATTCCCCGAGGGAACAAATCGAAAGTGTCTGTTTGCGCGGCGAAATCGCGCTTCAGGAGGGAAACCTGGAGGAGGCTGCCGCTGCTTTTGACGAAGTACTTGCAAGACCCGAGGACCGAACGCTTAGACTGGTCGCAGTTGCTCAACTCGGCCTGGTGAGGGTCCTTGTACAAAGACAGGATTACGAGGAAGCCGAAACAAATCTGGAAAAGCTCATCTCAGAACAGCCGCGAAGCGCGCTCCTGCCGGAGATGTTTCAAAATCTCTTCGAGATCTATTCCGAGGAGAATAACCCATCCACGTCCGAACTCGCTCAATGGGCTGCCGAAAACGCGCAGATTGCTGGACCGGACCGCCCGGCTCTCGCTCTTTTCCATCTTGCCCGGCTAAAGTTACAGCAGGGCTTGAAATTTGACGGGGAGCAGACTCTACGACAACTGGTTGAGCGATTCCCAAACCATCAGATCGCCGTTGATGGAACATTGGCTTTAAGCCGGCTACTGGTGGATTCGGGGCGCCTCGATGACGCGGCCAAACAACTCGAAGCTCTTCTTGAGCGTAACCCGAGTCTCCCAGCTTCCGAGCAATACCAGATAAACTATCAACTCGCGGAAGTTTTTCATCAAAAGGGGGATGTCTCTTCGGCGCGAGACCTTTTTCGCGATCTGTCCAGAAACTTCGAACTTCAGCGGAAGAATACTCTCTTCAATTGGGCGATTTGCAGTCTCGAACTTGGCGACGGAACGGGATTCGAGGAGGCATTTCATGCCCTTGAACGGCTGAAGCCGGTTGATATGGCCGGCGATTTGCTTTTTTCAAAAGGCGTGCTCGAGGCAAAGATCGGAAAATCCTCCGCCGAAGATACGCTGGAAAAATTTGTAAAGGAATTTCCCAACCATCCGAGAGCAGCGCGGGCGAGGCTGGTCCAGGCCGAATTTGAGTTCGCCGAACAACCGCCTGATTTCAAGAGTGCGCGGGAATATATACGCAAGATCACAACGACGACAGAGCCTGACCTCGAAGAAAAGAGGGATCGAATCAATTTTTTTGTTGCGGCTTCGGATCCGTCTTCAAATGCTCGGAATGTCCAGGCACTGGCGCAGGAATATTTTCAGAAATATCCTGCTTCGCCATTTAAAGCGGAAGTTCGCCTCAAGCTTGGAGAGATTTACTTCCGCGAAAGCGACTTTCCGAATGCTCAAACGCAGTTCGAATTGGTTGGAGAGGAAAACCCGGACTCGCCTCTTGTTGAAGCCGCGGTCTTTCTTGCGGGTCAGGCTGCTCGCAAGAGTTTGAATTCGGCTTCCGTGGATCGCGCCGTGGCGTTATTCGAAGAAGTCTACAAACTTGGCGGTTCCCTCAAGTTTCAGGCACGCCTCGAAGAAGCGCTGACAATGCGCCAGGCACGACAGGAGAAGGAGGCGACCGTCTTGCTCGACGATCTGCTCGCTCAAAATCCTCCACGGGATATACGCTTTCAGGCGCTTGACGCCAAAGGAGAAGCCCAGTTCACATTGGCGGCGAACGATTCAAAGCTCTACGAGGAGGCAGCAAAAACATTCGACACCCTGGTTTCAAGCGAAGGGATATCGGTCGAGTGGAAACAGCGCGCGCTCTATCAAAAGGGGAAATGCCTGGAGAAGCTCGGAAGAATGGATGAAGCCTTGACGGATTACTACGACGTGCTGGCCGTTGAAGGCAGTACGGGCGATCAGCTCTGGTATTTTCGTGCGGGTTTTGATGCGGCTCAAATCCTTGAAGATCGTCGCTCCTGGAGTTCGGCGGCGGCTATCTACGAAAAGTTGGCTGACACCCGCGGCGCGCGTTCCGAAGAGGCGAAAGATCGCCTTACGCGGATCCGTTTGGAACACTTTTTGTGGCCGGAGTAATCTTGTGCATCGAGTCATAAGTGGGAGGCATACCGTTGGCTTCAAAAGGGTCTGTATCCGAGGCGTGAGTGAGGAGCATATTCGCTGCGATACGTAACGAACGAACAACGACGCAGACGGACCCTTTTCAAGCCAACCCTTTGGGCCGTGACCAGTTGGCTGATTTTCCGCGTTGCTCACTCCTTACGTATGATTTAGATATGCTCGTCATTCGCGCCTTGAAAATCAGCCAACTAACCGACGGCGGCATGCCCCTACTTATGACTCGATGCACTAGTGTACCGTCTCGACAGGCACTCCATGGACAAAGCCATAAAACTCTTCATACCAGGACCGGTAGAGGTTTCGGAAAAGACAAGAAAAGCAATGACCGGGCCGATGATCGGTCATCGCAGCGCCGATTTTAAGGCCCTTTATCAATCCGTTTATCCTCGGCTACAGACGCTTTTCCAAACCGAACAACCGGTCTTTTTATCGACCTCCTCGGCCTGGGGTGTAATGGAAGGGGCGATTCGCAACCTGGTAAAAAAGGGGGTCTTGAATTGCATGTGCGGAGCGTTTTCCGACAAGTGGTTTGATGTATCGAAGCGATGCGGTAAGAATGCCGCCCCGCTCCAAGTTGAATGGGGGCGTGCAATTGATCCGGAAGAGATCGACAAACAACTCGGAACCGGCAAATTCGATGCACTCACTTTGATTCACAACGAGACTTCCACCGGTCTGATGAATCCGATTCGTGAGATTAGCAGGGTCGTCCGCAAATATCCGGAAGTAATGTTCATCGTTGACACGGTTTCTTCTTTTTCAGCACTTCCCGTCCCGATGGACGAGCTGGGCATCGACTTGATGGTTACAGGAAGTCAGAAGGCTTTGGCTTTGCCGCCGGGCCTCTCGCTATTTGCAGCCTCGAAGGCTGCTTTTGAGCGTGCCGGTGAAGTGAATGACCGAGGATACTACTTCGACCTGTTTGAGTTCAAAAGAAATGCCGAGGAGTTCATGACCCCAAGCACTCCCTCGATCCCGCACATTTATGCCTTGCGATCGAAGCTGGAAGAGATCTTTATAGAAGGGCTCGAACCGAGGTTCGAGCGTCATGTTCAGACAAACCGCCTTGTCCACGAATGGGTTCGGTCTTCGGGATTTGAGTTCTTCGCCGAAGAAGGTTTTCGGTCGGTCACTTTGACGTGTGTGAAAAACAACCGCCAGATTGATGTGGCTGCCTTTGCCAAGCGTGTCCGGGATGAGTTCAGATTTCAAATCGACGGAGGATACGGGAAGATTAAAGGGAAAACCTTTCGAATCTCGAACATGGGCGATGAAACGGTCGAGACGTTGAGGCCACTGCTATCGGCTCTGACGGCAGCCCTTGAGTAGTGGGTGGAGTTTGGGGTTCGGAGTTTGGGGTTTGGGGTTCGGGGTTTAGAGGGTGCAGATTCGTGTAATTTTATGCGCTAAGGAACCGTCTTTCCGCACCTCGGCGCTCGCGGTATCACACTGGTAATGATTTCCCGCGACCAGCTCAAGGGCATCGCCACATAAGCGTTGACTTAGCTGCTTTAAAAGCTCGACCCCGAAATCGACTCCGCCTTTTGCGAAATCGCAAACTCACATTGAGTTAGCGCTAATGGGGCGCCGCCACCCTGACCGAGGAAGATTTCGTGCAGCTCGGCAAGTGCCGACGCCCTCATACCCGGCTTGGCTTTGCCTAGCATCAAGTTCTTTGACCTTAGCAGGGAGATCCCGCTCCGGGCTCACCTCTTTACTTTAAGCCAAAGCGAGCAGGTGCTGCTGCTCATCAGCCGCATTAACACTACTCTTGGCATTAAGCTTTCTATCCGTAACCTGTTTGAAGCCCCAACCGTAGCCGTCTCTGTTTTGCATCCACCCGGCAGTCGGGCTCAGCTGGTGTTTATACGGGTCTGCTAGAGCATCTCAGAGCCGATTATCCGATCTATGGGCTGCAGGCCCGCGGTTTTGAAGCACCAGGAGTCGCTCCCCCAAACCGTCGAGGAGATGGTTGGGGACTATCTCGATCAGATTCGCAAGATCCAGCCCGGCGGGCCCTATCATCCGCTCGGTTGGTCCTTCGGCGGAGTTGTTGCCTACGCCATTGCTAATCGCCTTCAATTCCAGGGCGAACAAGTCGCTGTGCTTTCGCTGCTCGATAGCTATCCGATTGACAAAGAGAGCCCTCGCCATCCTCGTGATGACCAGCAAATCATCACCACCTGGCTCCAAAACCTAGGCTACGACCCGGCGACTCTGGGACAAGGGCCGCTGCAGCTTTCGACCATCAAAGAACTCTTTCAACGCGAAGGCCACATTTCATCGAACCTCGAAGACCGGCATCTCGCTGCTCTGCTGGAAGTCTGCAAGAACAATGAGCGTCTTGGAAGCACCTTCAGGCGATCTTTTGCTCTTTACCGCAACACAGCGCGAATCCGCGCCACCGGCCGAACGGTGGTGCCCACACGTCAGCGGACACATCGACATTCATCCGATCGCCTGTTGGCACGAGCAAATGACGCAGCCTGGCCCCATCGCTGAAGTCGGTCGGACCATGAAGGTCGTCCTTGGCGTATAAATTACACGAATCTCCCTAGTACCCTTTCGAGGTTCGGGGCTCTTTCTCCTGTCTTCTGTCTGCAACTTAATTAACTTCTTCTTGCCCTTCCGACCTGGGCTTTTTTATTCTCCGATCGCCATGGCTTCGGGCGAGTCGGATGCGCACAGGCGCCTCAAAGAGTTGACGCTTCTATGGGCCTACCGGCGTGGCTACCGATGTTGCGCCATGGAAGTGCACGCGCCTCGCTCACCTTATCGGGTCGATGTCGCTGGAGTTCGTATCGATCGCAGCCCGGGGATCTCGACGGTTGCGGTGTTTGAATGCAAACAAAGCTGGAACGATCTTCTGCGTGATAACCGTCGCCGGGATGAACTCAGAGATCGGCTGGCGCAGCTTCAGGAGCGCAGGATAAAGCTGGAAGCACTGCTGGCTGTACATCACCCCTCTCTTCGGACTTCGGATTCCCTGTTTCCGGAATGGGCGAGTTTCGACTTCCTGGCGCTCGAGCATCAAGGGTACAGGCAGACAATTCGAAAAATCGGACAGGTTCAGCGTCAGCTGCTCCAAAACATCAAGTTCGATGTTGTTAGCCATTATCAGCTCGGAAATCTGCATTACCTCGTGACGCCTGCCGCAATGATTGATCCGAGCGAAGTCCCCATTGGCTGGGGCTTCCTTGAGGTTGAGTCCGACGGCACCATCATCGAAAAAACCATTCCAACCCGGTTCAACCTGATCGGATCCAGCGATTGGTTGGTACGAATCGGACAAGCATCAACGGCACGCGAAATACGGTCCCTAGGCACAGAGCCGCAGGTACTTGTGGACGCAAGCTAGTATTACGACTCAGCTGAACGATTTGAATCACTTGGAGTGGATGTCTTCAGCGGCGAAGCGCACTTTGTTTCACCGCACGAGATCGTGGTTGATGGCCAGACGTTGCACGGGAAAAACTTCGTAATTGCCGCCGGCACTCGTGCCGGTATCCCGCCGATTGAGGGAATACGCGACGTACAGTTCTTCACTAATGAAACGATTTTTGATGGACTGCACCAAAAACCAGAGAGCCTGCCCCCGAGATCGCACATGTCGGACTGAACGAGACTGAAGCAAATCAGCAAAAATTATCCTTCGGCGGTGGATTCGCACGGCGATATGATTCAAAGTCGCGGGTCCTGCGAATGACGTGTCTTTCTGCTGCGCCTGAGCCCGCTAATTCCGTTTAATCTGAGCAATTATTTTTATGGACTAACCGCAGTAAAATTCTGGCCATACGTTCTGGCCAGCTGGGTCGGCATGCTACCGGGTACATTGCTCTACGTCTATCTTGGAGCGGCAGGTAAAGCAGGCCTGAACGCCGCCGCCGGCCAATCTTCCAGTCGTTCGCCTTGGAAGTATGTACTCTTTGGCGTCGGCCTGATTGCGACTGTCGTTGTGACGGTTTGGGTGACGCGCATCGCTAGGAGAGAGCTGGCCAAAAGTTAAACGACTTCTGGCGACGATTTCGCTCTCGATGCTGGTAAGGTCGCCTTTCGCATCTGAAGTCGAAGCAGTACCTTTGCCATCCAACGTCCCGCATCAAGCATGGGAGACATTGTTAAAAAAAATATGTAGACGACCGCGGCCTCGTCGCATACGGCGATTGGAAAGAGAACCAGACCGACCTCTCGGCGCTGGATAGCTATAGCGATCACGGCAAAGACTATAGCCGGAAACAAATGATTTGGGACTCAATCCTCAATTTCTTGCAGTTCTGGAAGTAGATGATCACCTCACGCTCTGGATCTCTTGAGACTGTAAATCGACCGGGTTCAGCAAAACGCCCCAGCGCTCGTTGTACGGGTGCACCACGCGTGCTCATTTGTGGCACTTCCGGCCAGTCGCGCTGTATCCAGGCAAATACGGCGTCCCAAGTGACGGAATCTTTCTGAGCGGCAGGCAGCGCCGTCCTGTCAACGATCAAGACTTGTCCGATCAACAGCAGAACAACTGCCGCCACCAACTTCAAGGCTCGTCGCGGTGGATTGTGTTGTACCAGAGGAACACAAGACACCCTCTCGTTCCAGATCCTAAACGTCGGACGAAACATAAGCGCGTCTGTACACGGCAGTCGCAATCATTAATCCCCAAACCACATCGATCCGCACTTTCCTGGCGGACTGGATATCGAATTGCGCTGAAGCCAGTAAACGATGAAATTCGCGTTGGGTATAGCACCGTTGATAGGCAGGCTCGATCAGCCGAAGAGCAACGTCGAAGAGCCGGCATAAGAGGTAATCTTTGCACCAATCCATAATCACAACTGATCCGCCGGGTTTCAGAACGCGCCGCATTTCTCCCAGGCTCACTTCCGGCTGATCGAAATAGTGCAACGCGCTCGCAGATACGACCATATCAAAGCTCTGGTCTGGAAATGGTAAGGCCGAGGAACTGGCGGTGCAAAAGGTGACTTTTGGGTAAGCTTGGCACTTCTGCTGAGCGATCTCTAACATTTTCAAGGAAAGATCAACGCCAACCATTCGTTGTTCCGGATGCTCGCTGAGCACTAATCGCTCAAACTCCCCGGTTCCACATCCTATGTCCAGAACCGCTGCCGGCGGCGGGATGGAAGCCCAAGTTTTCAAAAGGGTTAATGTTTGGGAGATGTAGCGACTCCAGCGCCGATCATAAACGCTGGCCAGCCGATCGTGTTGCTGGCGAACAGCCTTGTCATTCATATCGAAATATCCTACGGGGATAACGTCATCCGAACGCGCCCCATCAGTCCACCATTGCCTCCAGCGGCATGCCCCTCCCCTCCACGCCGCGGAAGCACCACGGCACCATCGCGATATGACACCGATGAGCCAGAAAGCTCCCAGTAGCGCCAGCGCCGGCAACACGCCCGCCGCGTTACCCACTACGGTTAAGGCAAGCGGGGCCAGGAAAGCCCCGATGCGTCCCACTGCGACCGACAAACCGATTCCTGTTGAACGCAGGTGGGTAGGAAATATTTCCGAAAACGTCGGATAGGCTGAAATCCAACTGCCAGTTGCAAACAGGTTAGCTAAAGTAAACGCCGGCCAGCACCCAGCGCCAGTCACCTGTGCGCGTTGCGGCCGCCAGCAGGAGGACGCCAACTGCAGCTAAAGCATAAAACGTAGGAACGGTTATTTTGCGGCCGATTTTATCGAGCGAGACGGCCGCCATGATGCCGCCGATTAATGCACCGAGATTACCGATCAAATAAACCCAGGGGACGAAGCGTGGCGCAACCTCGACCGCTGGCAGGATAAAGAGCGCCAAAAACGCAAACAGGCCGTAATAACCAGCCGCCTCCGAGAAATCCAGAAGACTACCCAGCGCTATGCGGCCAGGGTAGCACACGATCAATTCGCGGCTCTGTTGCCAGAAATTGCTCTGCTGTGTCGAACCTGCTGTGCCTCTGCACGATGGAGTAGCACGGCCGCCAGAAGCCTCAAAGCGGCCCTTCTCCGGGTTCTGAACTATGGCTTCAGCACCTTCTACGTTGCCCTGTGCCAGCAGCCACCGGGGTGATTCGGGGATGTAACGGCGGACCAACCCCGCGCACAGCGCGATCACCGCGCCGAAGCCGAAGGCCGCACGCCATCCCACGTCCGGCGGCAGATTATTGAGCAAGTATAGGGTCACCAACGCTGCCAGAATGGCGCCAAGCGACCAGAAATTCATGACGGTAGCGTTAGTCTTGCCGCGATGACGGGCAGGAATGAACTCGCTAATCGCCGCATTGATCGCCGCGTACTCGGCTCCAACGCCCACCGCTGTCAGCAGGCGCAACACCATGAACGATACATAGCCCTGCGCGAACGCGGTCAAGAATGTAAAGACGCCATACAGCAGCAGGGTGAGCAGGAACAGACGCCTGCGCCCGAAGCGATCGGCGAGGTAACCGAACAGGTAGGCCCCTGCCATGATGCCCACAAACCAGATACTGAGAATCCACGAGGCCTGCAGATTGTCAGGTGCCACAGGTCGCGGAATGCGCCGATGACGAGCGGCCGAGGCATGAAGCAATACTTTTAAAGATAGGCTAAAAAGTGGAGCGGGATGCTCCTTCCTCGCGCCTCGCAGACGACCCATTTTGAACCCAACGAAGCCCAAAAGGGTTTAGGAGACGGTGCACTAGTCCGTCACTGCCCCAAGAGACGCTGAACTAACCTGTTTCGCGTATTTTGCCAGTACACCCCTCGAATACCTCGGCTTCGGCTCCTTCCAATTCTTCCGGCGCAAAGCCATTTCAGCATTCGAAATCTTCAAACTGATCACCTTTTTCTCCCCGTCGATCTGAATTGTATCACCATTCTTTATAAGGGCTATGGGACCTCCGACAAAGGCTTCAGGCGTCACATGGCCAATCACGAAGCCATGACTGCCGCCCGAGAATCTTCCGTCTGTGATCAGAGCCACATCCTTGCCAAGACCCTTACCCATGATTGCCGAAGTAGGGGCCAGCATTTCGCGCATTCCAGGCCCTCCCTTCGGACCTTCGTACCGAATGACGATCACG
>DASZHC010000215.1:0-20405 GCA_035938215.1 Chthoniobacterales bacterium | reverse complement strand
ATGAGGGTTCGATTCCCTTTGCCCGCTCCAAGTCGCTCATAATCAATCGCTTACGGTGAATAAAATTCGCTGATAGATGCCGAGTCAGAACACTTTTTCAGAAAAAGCCTCTATCTGTTTATTAGCGTTTACCAGTGTAATACGCATAATAGCCGAAATCCGACATCATCCGAGCGAAAAATGAGCCATTAAGCCGACCCAATAACACGAAGGTGATTAACGAAATCCTGGAACCACTCGGTAGAGCTGGTGTTGGTTTCGGCTGAGATTGTGGCTGAAGGGCCGTTAGGAACATGAGCACAGAGCTCCAACGCACCTGCGCAAGCTGCGGCAATGAGTTTTCTGGAGCGATGGAATTCTGTATTGGCTGACCAACCGACGCAGTTCACATTCTGCATCTCCTAGAACATATTGCTGGGTCGGGGCCGCAGATTCTTCAATGACAAATGGTACCCGGCCAAAGAGAGAATTTTGTTGCTTCATAGTCGAGTAGAACCAGTTGCGAGAAGCTGTGGACACTGAAGATTTTCTCGGCAACAGCACGTAGCCCGTACCCTTCAACTTTGCTGGAGACACCGGTTGAGATGCAAAGGTTCTGTTGGACACGCGCTCCTGCATCATTGCTAGTTTGCGAGTTATGAGTATTGAGGATCTCGAATCGGCGGTTTCACGGCTTTCGGCCGAAGAGCTCGCTCGATTCTCTGCATGGTTTGAGCAATTCATGGCTGATCAGTGGGATCGTCAGATCGAAGAGGACATCAAGGCTGGTCGACTGGATGCAGCAGGCAAACAAGCTGACGAGGATTTCGAATATGCTCCGCTCCTCGCGCCTTGTCGACGGCCCATTTTGATCGCAACAAAATACATGCTATTTCGGGGACAGGACACTAGGACATTTCACGAATGGTGTATGATGTTCAAGGGTGCGTGGAGCCGCCCGAATCACTGGGGAACACAGGCTTGTTTACAAGATCGAGAAAAACACCATCACATTCCTGCGATGTCGCTGCCACTATTGAAACTGACGGCGCGCGCCGGCTTAGGCTCGAGGGGCGCAGACGGTTCAACCGGGCTTCTCAAGCGCCCTGACAATATTATCGATTGCCTCTTCTAGTGCTTTCATTGCCCTTGCCAACTCTTTAGCCTCTTCGTGACCTTCCTCCTCCGCCTTTGCTTCCGCACCGGCTATCGCAAATAACGCGACCAAAAGTTGAGGGCTTAGCGCATCGTGTAAGAGCCGTCTGATCCGATCTCGCTCTTGTTTGCGCCCTACTGTTTGCCCGTGCGCAAACACGTCAGCAAGCGGATCGCAAACGTCCAACATCAGAAGCAAATAGCCTTCGGCGTTTTTCACCGCATGTCCAGTAGCAAAGCCTTCCTTCGAAGGGCAGCTAAGTACACAAGATGAAATTTCCACGTTGTCAGGTAAGCCCTCGAGTGCCCCAAGCTCCCCTTGTACGGTCTCTGCCAACGTGAGTCGCTTGTTAATACCAGCGATTCGAATCGCCTCCGCTGAAAAGCCTGTCCTGTCCAAAAAGGCTTGGTTCCAAGCAATAAAGGTATCGGCTCCTGCGTGCGCTACAGCGCGAGGCAAGCCGAAACGGTTTAGCGCGGAACAGAGAGCTATAGAATCCAGGGAGGCTTTCATAGGAGTCCGAGGGCTTCCGGATCAGCAAATGCAGTCTATGCTACGATTAGTGGTGTTTAAAGTCTAGTGTACTGTCTCCTAAATCCCTTGGGCTTCGTTGCGTTCAAAATGGACCGCCAGCAAGGCGCGAGGAGGGCGCATCCTGCTCCACTTTCTATATTCCTGGTACTCTTGGTCTCTCCCGGGCTGCATAAAAGTGGGGCGGGATGGGCGCTTCGCTCGCGCCTTGAAAAACAGCCAACTGGCCTGCGGCGAAACCAAAGGGATTTAGGAGACGGTGCACTAGGGCTAATCTGCAAAAGCACTTGGGCATGCTTAAGACGCGGAAGGCCCGAATCGCAATGAGCGCAGCGAAGCGTCTTGCGAAGGCCGAGACGTATCGGCTCAATCCTGGGCGTCGTGCCGCCGAGAATTCCGTCTCTCGTCCATTGATCACTGGCTCTGACAACTTAGGCGGATCCAGCCGCCCCTCATTGCCGAAGCCGAAATGCCAGAAAAATGAGCCCCACGCCCTGAATCAGGAGGAGCACTCCGAAAACAATTGGGACCGCGAATGCCGCCGCGACAGGCGAACTGAGCAGCAGCAAACCGACCAGGAGGTTTATCGCCCCTAGAATGAATGACCCGAAACCGCCGCCTCTCAATCCGCTGATGATCTCCAACACCCCCATGATCAGCCCCTGTACACCGAGGATGATCACGATCACCGTCGGCACGGTTAGCGCCGCGATGAGAGGGTGTCTCAAAACGAACAGTCCGGCGATAATCCCGACAATGCCGGTGAGGAGAGACCAGATCCAGGGAATTGAGCGATCAACGAAGACCTGGACCAGCGAAAGCACTCCCTGGACGAGCCAGTAAAAGCCCAGCAGTGTCGCAAGTGCAACGATGGTAGCAGCAGGCTCGGTGAGCAGAAAAAATCCCAGGATGACACCTGCGAGCCCTTTGAGCAGAAATATCCACCAGATTTGCGACAGTTGCGGATTCAAAGTTCCGAGAATCATTGTGGAAAATTCCTGGCGAACCGAACGAAACTTCGGCCCATAACTTGACGTTTCTAGCCTAGCCGCGGTCTTCGGGTCAATAGGCTTGACGCAGATTTAGGATTTCTCACGGCCGCAAGGCCTTCCGTGAAGGCGAGGCCGACGCCTGCACTCCCTCGGGTGATGATTGCCCACTTTACCTTTTAATTCGAGATCCATTTTCTTATTATGCTTTGAGATCCTGCAGATCAGGGCCCAGCGGTGGGGCATTTCTACTCTCTCAACTCGGCGCGCACGCGGCTGATCGTTTGGCGAACGAAACAAAGTTCATGGGTATTCCCCCCTCATGCGGGAATCTTGCGCCTCGCCGGAACTCCGTCATGCAATGAGCAAGCGTTGGCGAAAAGGCTCGGCGTGATCCCCAGCCGGGTGGTCATTCTGATTTACGAACTGGTTTCTGTCCGTTCAGGTATCGATAGCCCGGGACGCGAGATGCAGGCAATTGCGAACGCGCCGCCAATGAGGCAAGATGGTAAATGGACAAGGAGCAGGAGCCCGATCGCTGTGACATCTGCGGCGTGGCAATCGCGGACGATTCGACGATTTGTGCGGAGTGCGAGAGAGCTTTCGAACCGGGTCTGCTGGTGGAAGCAACCGGGGAGGAGTCACTGCTCGATGTGGAACAGTATTGCTGCCGAATGTTTCCATGGGAGCAGAGTCAAAATCGGCCCCGGTTGATTATCTTCAACAAGACCTTGTTGATCCTCGCCGTCGGGCTGGCTGCAATCGTCATCCTGCTTGCGCTGATTCGAGCGCCGCTGCCCGCGTGTTGGGAGCTTTCCTGAGTACCGCGAAGTTGCGCGCAGGCGGTTCGGAGTTCGAAGTTCGAGGTTAGCGATGTGACCAGTCTGCACAAGGAAACCCATTCCCTTGATAGGGAAGTTTCTCGCCGGTTCCTACAAAGAAGCATTGTGTATCGATCAAGCGATCTGGCTAACGCGTCGAAGTCCATGTCCCGGTGCAGCAGCTTGGTTGCGTGCGGAGCACGATCAAAATGGCAATTCCGGGCCGGCTAAGGACTCCGGAGCGTCGCCAGGGAGATCGTCGTCGCACAATGCCTTCAGGCGCACAAAGAGGCTCGGGTGTTTTTGGGCCAGGAAGTTCCATCGTCGCCGTTTGTACGGTTTTACGCGGGCAACTTCCAGGAGCAAATTCGCCAATTGCCTGACTCCACTGTCGGCATGCTGAGCGAGGATCTTCAAACGCCCTACGTTTTTTGGTGAGATGTGTGACTGATCGAGAAAGCCATAAAGCTCATCGATGCGGTCGCGTTCCACGCGAGGCAAACGCTGGCAATCCTTGCATATATGATCGCGATGGCCCCGCCCGGAGAACTTCTCGTTGCTACGATTCCGGCCGCAGATGTGGCAGTAGTGTGGCATGGAGAAAGAATTCCTTGAAAAGCAAATCTGGTGCAGATGCGTCAAGTCTTCTTCGGCAATCGATTTTGCTTTTCGAGGATTTTAGTGGCATAACGGACCGGCCGTTTCGTCTTCGTCAAGGCTCCTTGCTCCACAAGAGCCTTCAGCCAGGTGAAGGCTTGCCTGGGCGGGACTCCGAGCAGCTCAGCGCTCACTGTTCGCCGTTGATCTTCGCGATTGGCCGTTTCGGAAGCTCCACCCATCTGTGCATCTCTGTGAAATCTGTGGCTGGAGTCCCCGTTCCGGGGTTCGGAGTTCGGCGTTCGAGGTGCTTCTGTCTTCTGTATTCTCGTCGTTCTTTCCATCGCAGCCGCCGATTTGGAGGCTGCCCCAATTTCCGGGTCGAGCCTCCCGACGAGACGCCGCACCTTGACGAGCTACAACTTAAGGCGCGCGGCGGCTCACTCGGAGCGGCTCGACTGAGCTCGCTGAGGTCTTTCGCCGCACCGGTAAACCGAGATCAGCACCCTTTCGCGGCGCCAACGGAGCGGGGGCCCTCCAGCTCCAGGGAATCGGCCAGCAATGAAACGATGATCGGTAGAGAGCTGGAGGCTGGTTCGGGGTTTAGAGTTCGGAGTTCGGAGTTCGGAGGGCGGGGTTCGAGATTCTGACTTCTGACTTCTGACTTCTGTGTTCTGTGTTCCGTGTTCCCCTCCCCCCTTTACCAACCCGTAATGCCAGGCATGTTCGGAATAAATTTCCACCACCCCACCCCGCCAACCCGTGAGAACAACAGAAATGACGCTGATGGTTCTGATATTCCGATGCTTGGGGATGAACGAAACTGGCTACACCTCCCGTTCACACCCGGAACCACCGGTATCTTTGCATCGTTCAGTTCCAGAAATCCAAAGCTGCCGCCAACTGATCGTCGTAACGACTAAGAGCTGGAATGATGTCAATGCCACTGTTCAATTCCTGGAGCGGGCACATGCGGGCGATACGCTATGGCGAAAAGTGGGAAAGCAGTTTCCAGCAGTGATTGGCAAACACGGCTTCGGTTGGGGGATAGGCCTGCACGGTACCGGTGAACCCGGAATGCCCGCAAAAAAGGAAGGCGACCAAAAATCCCCGGCTGGCGTCTTCAAGTTATTCTCACTGTTTGGGACCGCGAGTCCAGGTCAAGTTCGCTTTCTCCGATTTCCATACGAACCGATCGGTCCCTCAACGGAAGCGATTGATGATCCTCGCTCCAGATATTACAATCGAGTCGTCGACCGGGCAGAAATAAAGCATTTCGACTGGTCGACTTCGGAGTCGATGCTAGCGGTAGGCAGCCGGTACAGGTTTGGAGTGATGGTAGAGCATAATTGGTCGCAAATTCCCGGATTCGGTTCCTGCATTTTCTTCCATGTTTGGGATCTCGACCGGACTGGAACGGCTGGATGTACCGCAGCCAGCTTAACCAACTTGGAGCGTTTACTCCACTGGCTGGATGCAGATAAAAATCCGCTGATCGTCCAGCTGCCATCGGCCGAGTATGCTCGTCTAAAGCAGTTATGGAAATTACCATAGTCTCCGAGCCATCCCGTCTGTGGAAAGGTTAATCGCCAATATTCTCGGCTGGCAGCTCGGAGATCTGCCCCTACCGTGGGTTACGCATCGCGCCGACCTATTTAAAGTTCCTTGCATAGGTCACAGAGCCGCAGGTATTTGTGATCGCTAGTCAGTCCATTCATTGACGGAAGAGCGGTCCAAAGCGAGTTTGAGGCATGGAAGCCGGAAGCTCTCGCCGGGATTTCATTTGCCGCGCGCTCTTTGGCGCGGCAATCGTAGGTCTGCTTTCACGGGCCGCCTCAGCCACCGCCAAGACCGAGTCTGATCCGGTCGACCGCAGGCGACTCGGCCGCACCGGGGCAGATGTTTCTATTCTGGGTCTTGGGCTAGGCGGCGCATTCATGGACGCCTATGAACAGAACCTGGAGAGGGGTCACGCGTTGCTGGAATCAAGCCTCGCAAAAGGCATCAATTATTGGGACACCGCGCGCAGCTACGGCCCGAGCGAAGGAATGATTGCTCCCGTGCTAGCCAGCAATCGAGATAAAGTCTTTCTGGCCAGCAAGAGCGACGCCCGCGATTACGAGGGCTTCAAACGCGATCTTGACCGGAGCCTGCAGGTTTTGCGCACGAGTTACATCGATTTGTATCAGCTCCACGATATTCGATCGCATGAGTTGTCGAACTTGAGTGGAATAGAATCCGGCGCGGTACGTGCCGCTCGCGAGGCAAAGAATCAGAAGATGATCCGCGCCTTCGGAGTCACCGGCCATTCGGGCGCAGAGATTTTGATCGAGTGCATCAAGCGATTCGATCCCGATACGGTGCTGACAATCTTTCCGGCAACGCGGCCGGACAAGGGTCAGTATGAAGGCGAGCTGCTGCCTCTGGCACGCGCTCGGGGGATCGGCGTGATCGCGATGAAGACGATCCGATACGGCCGGCAAGCCGGGCTACCGGCGAAGGAACTTCTTCGGTATGCGCTGAGTCTGGATGGGGTTCACACTGCGATCGTGGGTCTGGATAGCCCCAACCGTCTGAATGAGAACGCGGCGGTCGCCACCGGCTTTAGACCGATGAAAACGGCCGGCCGGTTTGAACTTTACAGGCACGCCAGCAGCGCCTTGGCCGGCGTCGCAGCGCCATGGGAACGCCCAGGATATATCGACAGTAAAAGAGTCGCGTGACGACTCGCCATGGCGAATGCGCACGCCCGAAAATCCCACGAGCCAAAGCGCTCGTGGGATTTTGTCGAGAGCCAGCAACATTTCGCTGTTTCGGGTGGCCTGACGACAATTGATTCTGTTCTCGTTTCAACGGCACGGGTTCAGTGCGTAGAGGACTATGCCCACGTGGGTTTGCCCCTGGATGTGGATGCCATCCTCCTCATGGAGACCGACGATTCTAGCCGCCTGAGGCCATGCTCTATTTAGGACCGCATCTCTGAGGCAGCCGATCCTTTGCTCGCAACCGGGAGATCACCAAAAAACGACCTCGTTTTTTTCTCGGTGCTGAATAACGGGCGTTCGTCGTGCGTCTGAGTTGGTTGCTAAATGCGCGAAATGAAAAAATATCTCCTTTTAATTCTCGCTGCGTCAGGGCTGATTGTTTTCAGCACATCAGAGTCCAAGGCTCAAGATTTCAGCGTAAACGTTGGCGTCCCACCTGGTTATTACGCGCCCGGCTATTATGAGGGCGGCTACTGTGATCCCGGGTACGGATATTATTACTATCACCGACGCGTCTACTATCGCCCCGCCTATTATCCGGGTTACTATTACGGAGAATATCGTCGCCACCATCATCGCCACCATCATTGGGAGGACGATGATTGATCGGCGGGCTACGAAACGATTCGTTGAATCTGTGCAGATGGTTAATGGGACGGCTCGCGGACTGTCCCTCCCTGGAAAACAAATCCAGACAGGCCTCCATAGCGCCGCCACGCCTTTGTTCGTAACGGATCGTCACTGAGAACAACTCCGTCCAGAAGGCCTGCTGCTCTTCAATCGAAAGGTATTTGTTCATCGTTTTGCTAAATCAAGTTAGGACGTCGCCGGCGCGGTCCTTCCATGGCGGCCATATTTACGCCGGAAGAACGTTAACGCCGCCAATCCGGCTGAAAGGGGGGCGGGTCCGATCGAAAGCCAGAATGTCGGGTGATCAGAATGCACTGCTGCGACTGTCGCAAGCAGCAGGAGCGTCAGGGTTGCAGTCGAGGCGCTCATGTCGTTTCCGGTCCAGGCGGGTTGTGCATCGGGCGGCGAAGCTGTCGTCCGGTTTTTCGAGCCGTTGCCCGCACCCTTAGCCTCGTCCGATAGTTCTGTTCGCGTGGCGGCTCCGATGTGATCATTCCACGGAGGAGCGCTTTGGGCGATCGTTCGAGCCGGCTTGTCAGCATGTCGACCGCGCGTTGACCAGTGAAGGCTGGCAAATCCGCGAGTCGCCCGGCGAGCATCAAAATCGAGTGCGGTGTAGGTATGGCTCATGTGTCGAGGGTGAAAGTGTGTCGTCAAAAGGTTCGGTTTGTGTGACTATCCTTTGTCCTGAATTCAAAGTTACGACGAATGGAAAAGTCACCTTTGGACAATCAGCCCTTTTTTGGGGCCAGCGTTTATCGACTAGCGACGCGCAACCAAAACGCCTGCCTCGGAGATCAGGCCTTCTTATCGGGCTGCCCTCCAAGAACTGATGGTGGAGGCTCTAAGCCTCACGAGGGGCGTTGCGAGCAACGCTCGGATGCGCGGCAACAGAAAATTTAGCCCATTATGTGAATGAGCACGGGAACTTTGTTCTCGTTGTCCCGCTGGGTTGCTGCGCCAAAATCTTAAAACTCGTCCGCGTCCTCGACCTCGAACTCGTCCTTGATTGCTGAGAATTTGGCTCTGGAACCAAAGGTAAATTATTTGGCCAGAACTTCTCCAGACGCAGCCCGAACCTAGAGACGCAATGAGGTCGCATTGCGATTCCGAGCATCGCATGCCTGGCATATCTCCGGCAAACAAAATCGATCTCTTTGCTGAATCCGAAGAAAACGTCCTGGAGTGTCTCATCGGCAGCAATTGCGTTGAAAGTCGAGATACGACCCCGTCGTATTACCCAATCGGGTAATATTTGTTTTTACCGTTTGCAAAGATCACATATCTAGTGTTTGATCTAGCTCAGTTCGTAGCACTACTTCTGAAGAAAGGAGGTAAACTACCTAATGCGTTCAACCCAGATCATTTTCGTTCTCTCGATCTCCGCAGACACGGACTACCTCCACGTGCGAATGGGACTCTGATGTAGCCAACGTTACTGGCTCCCCGTCGAGACCACGTCGGAATCGGCGAGCTCCTGTCAAACCGTGCTGAACAACGGCTGCGCGGCACATTCGTACACTAATAACATAATATGCATATGTTATATACTTAGCATTTTTTCATAGAAAACCTAAATTTTCTGAACCCCAAATCCATGAAATTGCCTTTTTCTACATTGTCCCGATCCCGACCGCGGAATCGTTCGTCATATCATCCAGTCGAACGGACTGCTGAATGTATGCGAAAGGACTTTCCACCTAAAAACCGCTTGTTTGTCATGATGCTGCGGTCGCCAGGCGATCAACTACACGTCGTCATAATTAACCCATGGCACCTTATCCGATCCCTTAACGCTAACAGTTCCTGAGAGGCGCATAGCTTGTCAGCCACGGAGGAAGAAGCCGATGTCAAAAGATCTAAAATATCTATTCGCTGGAGTCAGTTTAGTAATGCTGGCGCTCGGATTTTCTTTGCTTGGGATTCTCTCCTTCGTTTGCCAAGCCCAGGGATATTCAGCTGCGGTCTCTGACTTGGAGAATAACTACAGTTATCTGGGAAGCTGTGTCAGCATTTTTGCCGGTGCGATCTTTTTCGCTGCGGCGCGTGCGTACTGGAAGAGAGGATAATCGATTTCGCGACTAACCCGCAAAAACCGCGCATAAGCCGCTGCGACGCACTCATTGCGGGTTAGAAAGCTCTTAAACAGTCGCTGGGCGCCTGTTTAAGAGCCTGATTCGCACAACGGGTTAAAAAATGGGACGGCACGGAGACTGTCCCTCCATAACCGAGGCTATTTCGGGGCCGCGCCCGGCACGACAATCCGCGAAGCGCCGTTGCGGCCTTTGACGACACGGATTTGAACTGGGATAGCGTCGGCCATTTCCGGCACATGCGAAATGATGCCTACTTTTCGCCCCTGCGCTTCCAGACTCATGAGTGCGCCCATGGCAATGTTCAGCGTTTCTTGATCGAGGCTGCCGAACCCTTTATCAATAAAAGAGCGACTCAATCCTGAGCCGATTAGAAATCAGCGACGCAAGGCCAAGCGTGAGTGCCAGCGAGACCAGAAACGTTTCGCCGTCGGACATGTGAACTGTTCAAAGAGAGCCCGACTTTTGCCGCGATCGCAGGAAGGACTTCGCCCTTTTCCCCCTGCTCGATCACCCCGGGGGTGTCAGACCGGACATCTCCACGAAACAGCGTCAACTCTGCCTTCTGCAAAGCGCCATCACAACCGGTTGTGGGCGCGCCGGACCTTCCATCGCGCCGTGTACGTGGCACGATCTACACCTACGAATGCGACCTCCGCAAACCCTTCACTGGCGCCGCGGCGCAGTAGGTTAGCAGGATCACTTTGTGAAATGAGATCACTTCCGTCCGGCAATTTGATCGCGCTGCGAACAACGTCCAGCCGGCGGCGTCCTTTCATAAAGCGCGAGGCAAAGCGCATCGAGCAGCGTGCTCTTGGTCAAGGGTCTCGTCCGAACCAAACGCGACCTTGAGATCCTTACATCTCGCCGGTCTGAGGCGCGGCCTCGCTAGGATATCGAATCGCGTAGTCCTCGATCACGGGGTTGGAGAGAAGGTCGCGGCAGATTTCATCCAATCTCTGTTCATCCGGCACGGTCGCGAATTCAAGTTCCAATAACTTTCCAACGCGCACACTCTCAACGGTTTGAAGGCCGACATCTTTTAAGGCGTTCCGCACTGCAACGCCTTGCGGATCCAGGACGCTTTGCTTCGGCATCACGACAACGCACACCTTCATGAGAGCCCCCACAATCCAGGCACATTTCGGCTTCGACAAGCGAAATTTTCCGGAAATTGGGGCGGAGCGCGGCAAGTCGTTGCGACCACCGTTTCACCCGGTACAGGTGAGGCAGGACTGGACATGGGACCCTCAATTGATAAACTGCGGTGATATGCCCTTGTTGCGGAAATGGCTCCGGTTGAGCGTCATTGTCTTGATTCCCACCGTTTTGGCATTGGCTGAGCAGCAACCAGCTTCGGACAAACCACTCTCTGCCGAAGATTTAAAGAGCGCTGTTTCTATCGATGCGCTTACCGTCCCGACTCCGGGAGAATTCTTCGCGGCAATCGAAAAAGGCGCTAAGCCGAACTGGACATCTGAATACCGGCCCCCGATATCGATCAGGTCAGCCGATCGCGCACAGATGGCATTGAATCTCGGCACATTGATCGCCGATGGATATATCGCTGTTGAAGCACAGGACAGTCAGCAAGTAAAAAACATCGGGAAGGATGTCCTAGCGCTGGCCAAAAAACTCAGCATCTCTCAAACTGTACTCGCGCGAGGCGCCAGCATCACCCAATTCGCCGAAAACAATGCGTGGGCTCAATTGAACGAAGAACTCGAAGCCACACAGAACGAAGTCAAAAAGGCGCTGGAGGAAAACCGGGACATCGACCTCATTACGCTTGTCAGTGTCGGGGGATGGATACGAGGTACGGAAGTTGTAACAGGCCTTGTAATGCAAAACTACAATGCCGATAGCGCAAAGCTGTTACGCCAACCTGCGCTAGTAGCCTTCCTGAAAAACAAATTGGCGCTTTTGCCCGATAGACTTGGGAAAGATCCATTGGTCCAAAAGCTGGTTGGGGAACTCAACGATATTCAAAGGATGGTCTCTTTCGCACCCGATCACGTTCCGACGGTTGACGAGGTTAAGGAGTTGAATGCAGCGTCAGCGAAGCTGACAAAGGAAATCGGAGTTTCTGAATGAATCGTCTTGTTTTAACGGTAGCCGTCAGCTGCTTGGTCGCGACGCACTGTTCCATCGTTGAAGCCGAAACGGATGACCAGGTCGCGGCGCGTAACGACGTGATCGACTTTGCCGGCGCCTTCCAAAACGATGGATTCAAGATTCGGGACGGAAACTATTATGGCAAGGTCTCCATGGACCAATCCGCGCTTGTCGCCGTCAATCTTTACAACGGCAACGCTTACTGGTTTACCGCGTCAACGGGTGAGAAAGCTGAAAAACTGAAAGTTTCCGTTTTCGATGAAGCTGGAAACCCGGTAAGCTATGAGCCGTACCAGTCCGGGACGCGCGCAGCTGCGGGTTTTAGTCCGGAAGCAAGCGGTGTCTACTATGTGAAAGTGGCTTTGGAGGATGGCCAACCGGCCACGTTTTGCTTGATTTACTCGTACAAATGAAATTTTCTGGCCATCTTCATGGCAACGGATGTGTCGAAGGTAACGGAAAAAACGGCAGGGCCAACAGTTAGGCAATACTCCATCTTTTTACAGAACAGGGTTGGGGCATTACTCGAGGTCGTTCGGCTTCTCAATGACAACGATGTGCATGTTCTTGCTTTGAATTCTCAGGATTCGACCGATTCGGCGATTGTGAGGATTGTTGTGAGTGATCCAGACGCGGTCGAAGATCTCTTCGATGTTCATGAGATTGCATACAGTATCTCGGAAATACTTGTTGTGGAAATGAATGAAGTTGCGATCGATCTCAGGCGCATGTTGCAAACTCTTCTCATGGCGGAAGTCAATATTCAGGTCTGTTACCCGATATTGATACGGCCCCACGGCCGCTCAGCCTTAGCGCTTCACCTGGATGACCATGAATGCGGCTGGTCGG
The DNA here is from genome assembly GCA_035938215.1 of Chthoniobacterales bacterium. Lineage (GTDB taxonomy): Bacteria > Verrucomicrobiota > Verrucomicrobiia > Chthoniobacterales > JAFAMB01 > DASZHC01. Next base: position 7,880 of record DASZHC010000215.1, on the reverse strand, counting down.
CGCTCGTCGGCGAACGCTTTCGCATTCTGAGTCAATCGGATCTCTCGCGATAGCAAGTGCTTGCAAATACCTGCGGATTTGTGACTTGTGCAAGGACCGTGAGATACTTTACTACTTTTACCATCGACAGGATGGTACATATTACAGGTATAAGAATGCCACCTTTACCCGTCATGACCTGATCAGCGATGTTAAACCCGGCGACTTACTCTACGGAACAGAACGCGAGCGTTTAAAAGTTCGGGAGGTCATTAGACATAGACTTGCGGGTTCGCTCACCTTTGTGACCGCCGATGAAATCCATAGAATAGGTAGTTTCGATGAGCAACCCTTTTTCGGTGAATTCGATGGTGAATATGACACCTACATCAATGAATACAAAATGCGTCTAGGGAAGTTGAATCCAACGCCGTACCATCCCTCATTCGCACAATCAAAAGTAACCAAAGCTGGGGTGAAGGTATCCAGGGTAAGGAAGTAGAGTGGCCGTGGAAGGGGACGTGACGGTTTTCATGTGCTCAACATCCCATTTGTGGAATGCTAACGACAGAACGCCAAATTCTCATCGGTGCCCTTGAGGATATTCCAGATCTCGCGCGGGGTCCGCATTGGATCTCGCCCTCATTCTGCAAGAAGAGATGTTCTGAGACGGGTCCCCCGGCAAGCCGCCGGTACCGACTTCACACCTCTTCACGGCGCCGACGGAGCGGACACCATCCAGGAGATCGGCCAGTGCCATTTTTCTGTCATGGGTCCCCCAAATCTTGCGTTGAATAAGCCCGGAACTCATTCGTCGATATTTTTTGGATGAAAACGCGTGCGTTCATTCCTATTGCGTTGGCCGGCCTCCTTCTTCTCGCGGGTTGCGAGCAGAAGACTGAGCCGGCGGCTCAAACAACACCCTCCCCGAGTTCGACTCCGAGCCCCTCACCATCCGCCACACCCACGCCGACCCCCGAATCAACTCCAAGCGCTCCGGCGCCTACTCCAGTGAAGTCGCCCGCCGAGATAACAACCCCTCCGGCGCAGCCGCCTTCAGCTGCAAGCGGCGACGCCCGCCCGACGTTCAGCAGCCAGTCTGCCAATGAATATGTCCAGAGCTACGACGCATATATCACTGATTTTAAGCAGGCTTATGAGGCGATGAAGCAAGGGGATATGACTAAGTATCAAGCCGTGATCCAGCGCGCTCACGAATTGGAAAGTAAAGAAGAAAAGCTGGGCGGCGAACTAAGCCCCGAGGAACAAGCTCGATTTGCTGATTATTTGAACAAGAAAGCTGACGAACTAGCCCAATTCACCCGCCAGAATCACTGAGAATCCTTGAAAAACAAAACCACCCAAATGTTGAACGTGTGGATACAGAAAAGAATTTGACTCATCCGGGACCAGTTTTGCTTTTCAAGGATTCTAACTTCTTCTGAAATTCGGAGTGCCTTTTCCAGTCGTATTGAATGGCGTGAATGCCACGCGCGCCAGCCGATTCGACATTTTGCGCCAGATCGTCAACGAATATCGTCCTCGCTGGTGTTACCCCGAACTGTTTCACGGCGATTTCAAATATTTCAGGGTCAGGTTTCGCGCAGTTTACCCGGAATGAATAGACGCCATCGGCGAAATGTTGGAAGACGTGAAAATGCTCCTTCAGGTAGTTAAGATGCAGCTCCGAAGTATTCGAAAGAAGATACAGCGGCAGCGAGTCCTTTAACCGAACAACAAATTCTTCCATTTCCTCATTCGACAAAAAGACGCCGTTCCAGATCGCCGCGAATTCATCGGCTCCTCCTCGAAAATCGAGGATTTGAATCGAGTTTTGCAGAAACGCTTCCTGCGAAATTTGGCCGAGTTCGAAGCGATTTTTCAGAGCAACAAATTTTTCTCTTGCTTCTTCCGTATCGTTCCTGATCCGGAATCGAAACTGTTGCTCCGCAAGTTGCCAATCAAACCGGACAAGGACATTGCCGATGTCGAATATGACGGCTTCTATCCTCATCAGGCGAGCACCGCATGGTAAGCTGGGAACGCAAGAATTTGTTTACGGGGCTCTTCGTGGTCGAGTCGCGCAGCTCTCCCAAGGTCACCATATCCGAAGCCGATCTTGTGATCGCGATAGAGGGTGATAGACACATCCCTGTTGACGCGTATGCACTGTTTGACAGCCTCTGGATCCTTTTCACAAAACAGCACGGTTTTCCAAGAGAAGATATGCTTAGGTTTATGAAAATCGCTGTTGGCGACAAATGGAAGCCTTTTCAGGCCAATCGGATTAAAGAGGTCATCGCGATTCGCCACTTCCCAGGCATCGAGCAAGGGCGCGTACTGGTGGATATTCTCCCAAAAATACAGGGTATTCTTGCCCCAATGTGTCTTGAACTCATGCGGATGAGAAGCGATCGCCAACGCCCCTTGGGCATGAATCTCGGCGATCGTTTGCATAATGCTGAGTCCCGGGTCGATCGGTTCCTTGAGATCAATTGCCAGAAGATGAGCGGAGCTCTTTCTCGTCAGGCCATCTTTGTTAAACTCAAGGCCGGACATTAAAATCATCCCGTACTTGTTCAGCGCTCGTTTCTTTTCACCCTGAATTGTCTGAAAATATTCCTCGACTTGATCCAGCGTGAGCACAAGACCAGTCAGATTTGTCATCTTCCCGAGCAATTTCGTATGATCGCATATGTGATCGGTCACACAGAGCACATCGAACGCTCGTTGTCCGTAGAAGTCCACCAGTTCGCGAACATTCAACTTTCCATCTGAGAAATCTGTGTGCGTGTGCAGATCGCAGAGCAACACCGATCGATCATCCTTTCCCGAGGCTCGTGCGGGCAAAACGTGAGGCACCTTTTTCGGCGGAGCGTTCTCGGGTACGGCGGTTTCCAGAATGAACCGGGCAATCTGAAGCGAAGCATCCGGTTTGCTCAGTTTAGCGATATTAGAGAGCCATGTTTTAAGTCGCTCTTCGCCGTTTGCGAATGCATTGTCGAGCGCAGCAAGGATTGCCTCCGGCGCGGGCGCCAGGCAGCCGCATTCGTTCTCGACAATCAGTCGAGCGTTTCCCTCTTCCTGGCCCGGCACAACTTGGCTGATTATCGGAGGAGTGCGCGCGGCGATCGCCTCCTGCACGGTAGCTCCCCCCGCTTTTGTGATCACCAGGTGATGATTCGTCAAGAGCTCCGGCATCCGATTTGTCCAACCGAGAATTTTGACCGGATTAGCCGTCGATGCTACTTCGCCTTCGATTTCCTTTCGCAAGGCCATGTCGCGTCCTACAATAACGGTAAGCTGGATGTCGGAACGTTTTCCGAGCCGGTGCACAAGATCCGGGGCCTCCTTCTTGCCGGAATTGATCAGATAAAGGACTCGTCGCGGTCCGCTGCTTCCCTCTTGATATCGATCGTCGGGCAACTCCGCGAATCGATACGTTACCGGGAACCCGAAAATCCGTATCTGCTGTTCAGGCACCGACGCATTGCGCAGAACGGCCGCGGTGTCTTCGTTCGCGACGAGAAAGTAATCGCTTGCGCAGCGGTACCAGACCGAGTTCACAGTAATCGAATCGGTAACCACGGTGATCTGTGAAAAATTCTTTGACCTCCCGTCGGCGTAGATGGCGTCAATGACGTAGTTGTAAATGGGGTAGGTTGAAACGACAGCGTCTGGTTCGAGCTGTGTAAGAACATCGCTCATCGCGCGCTTCATCTTCGTGAGCACCGCCATGTTCGATTCCACAAATTGTGTTCCATCGATTACATTGTAAATCTTGCCCCAGACTCGCGGCGTTCGGTTAATGGCCGCAATGTAAGCTTTCCGAAAAAAATCGTTCAGTTTGCCATAACACGAGTCAAAGAGGTCCAGCACTTCGACTCTCGCTTCAACCGCAGCAATGTGCTCAATTGCGTCGCGTATGTTACGTGCGGCTGTATTGTGCCCCTCGCCGAAGCCAGCTGTGAAGATCAGGATTTTTTTCATCAATCTCGAAAAAAGTTACGCCGCCATTTGCGTTCCCTCGTCTGAATTTGCTTAGATACCAAAACGTTGAGGTTAGACGATAGAAACGACACCTTCCAGTGAATTTGGAGATTGCAGGCCGTGGTCCCAACCACCGCGACGGAGCATTTCGCCATGCTTCAGACACGGCGGGACAACTTGAAGGAGCAAAGATTGGAAGTTTTTAATTCCCGTAGGGTACCTTTTCATCTACGCACGCTGAAGATTTCCCTGGTCTCGCTGACGATCTGGTTAAGCTTCGGGGCAACGCACGGCGCATCGCAGCAATCGGACGAGGATAAACGGCTGCGCGAACTTTTCTTAAAGAGTCGCCAGCAAATGGAAATTGTCCCGAGCCCCACGCCCACTCCAAAGCCGAGGCCAAATCCGGCTCCTTCGCCGGTCAAGCAATCTTTGGCGTCGCCATCTTCCGAAGCGATCCCTAGGAAGTCACCACAGCCAAGCCCGACCGCCAAGCAGGTTGAAAGAGAAGAATCCGAAGCGACACCTACGGCGTCAATTGTATCGACACCTCCACCGAATTCGTCGACACCAACACCTCAAAGAGAGACGCCGTCAGTTACTCAGAAAAAGAAGCATCATTGGTTCTTTTTTCACGACGCTCAAGACTCGATCGTAGTTCAAAAATCCGGAGCGGAAGAGGAGAAAGACCTCGTACCAGTCCCTGGCGGTGGAAGCGATGTTCGCTGGCAGTACCTTACACCGGCAGTTCGGAGGGCGATCGATGACGCACGCGTGGCGCGCAATCGCTGGAAATACATTATCGTTCATAACAGCGGTACGCGCCAAGGTAATGCGCGCATCTTTGACTACTACCATCGGCATGTCCGCAAAATGCCAAATGGATTGGCTTACCATTTCGTGATCGGAAATGGCACATCGTCAGGAAACGGTCAGGTCGAAATCGGAGATCGCTGGGTTCGCCAACTCAACGGGGGCCATGTTCATAGCGACTATCTGAACTATATTTCCATCGGCATCTGCCTCGTGGGCGATTTCAATCGCGATTTGCCCACAAAAGCCGAGTACGAAGCCGTGGACGAGTTGATCCGCTATCTCCGGAGACGTGTCGGCAAGGTTGACGGCAAGTATTCTATCGTTCGTGGTCACAAAGAAATCAATCCTCGGCCTACCGACTGTCCCGGAAATAGGTTCCCTTTATATTGGCTTCACCGATCCTTTCCTGATTAGCGCGCGGAGCCGCAACCAAGGTTCGTCCTCGTGCTCGTCGTCGTTCTCGGAGCAGCGGGAGAAATTCCGACGCAGAACCGAGCTGTCAACTTATCTACAGCGCTGTTAGACTCATGCATGGTGCCGCCTCCAAACTTCGACCAGATGCATATTGGAATTACTGGAGCGTCCGGCCTTCTCGGTCAGGAAATCATCAAATTCGCTCGATTGCAGGGTCATCGGGTGACCGGATTTTCGAGAAACCGGAATGCAAAAATTCATGGCTGCCAGGAAGTTCGTGCGTTCGAACCTCAAATGGATCTTAGCGATATTCAAGCCATGGTTCACCTTGCCGGAGAGTCGATCCTCGGAGTCTGGACCAAGGCAAAGCGAGACCGGATCCTACGGAGCAGAATTGACGGAACCCGTTGGGTGGTTGAATCGATGAGGCGGGCAGCGAGCAGACCGGCCATCCTCGTCAGCGCGTCAGCTACCGGGATCTACGGGAATCGAGGAGATGAGATTCTCACCGAATCGAGCGCGCCGGACACCTCCGATTTTCTCGGTCAGGTGGCTTCAGCTTGGGAACTGGAAGGAAGAAAATCGGAAATCACCGGAGCGCGCTGCGTACTTCTGCGAATAGCAATGGTCCTCGGACACAATGGCGGAGCCATGCCACTGATCGGATCAATTTTTCGTCTGGGCCTCGGTGGAAACCTTGGAAACGGAAAGCAATGGATGCCGTGGATTCACGTAGCAGATATCGCCGGCCTGGTCCTGCACGCGATTCAGCATCCGGACCTGCATGGACCTCTGAATGCCGCGAGCCCAGTTCAGATCCGAAACGACGAATTCACAAAGGCGATGGGTGAAATTTTGAAACGACCGACTGTTTTTGCGGTGCCAGCCTTTGTGTTGAAAACGCTGGCGCGAGAAGAATCCGTTCTCATTCTCAACAGCCAGCGCGTGATTCCTGAGGCAGCGCTGAAAACCGGTTACAGATTTAGATATCCCGATATCAGAAGCGCGCTCAAAAATTTTTACGGGTCCCCGTAACAGAATGGCTACTCTTCAAAACACTATCGCGATCGTCTATGATTATGATCAGACCTTGAGCCCTTCCTACATGCAGGACGATGTCGTCTTCCCTGCTTTCGGGATTAATGCCGAAAAATTCTGGAAGCGCTGCGCGGATCTGGTCCAGAGCGAAGGATATGACCACGAACTCGCATACATGAAATGCATCCTGGATTATCTGTCCATGGACAGGCCGACGAATGAGCAACTGAAGCAACTCGGCGCCAAAATGAAGCTTTACAAAGGCTTACCCGAGATGTTTGAGGAATTTAAGCTGGATCTGCTGGAGGAACATCACCTCGCTGCTGCAATTCGTGTCGACCATTTTGTGGTCTCCTCCGGACTCAAAATCCTTATCGAAGGCAGCCGGATTCGCCCTTATTTGCGGGAGGTTTTCGGTTGCGAATATGCAGAGGATTCACAAGGCAGAATCAGCTTCCCAAAGCGCGTTATCAGCCACACACAGAAGACCCAATACCTGTTTCGGATCAACAAGGGCCTTCTGGATATGTCTCAGGACGTAAATGACCATATGCCCGACGATATTCGCCCTGTTCCGTTCCGGAATATGATCTACATCGGTGACGGTCCCACCGACGTTCCCTGTTTCGCAATCATGCGCAAAAATGGGGGAAACGCGATTGCGGTCTATAACCCTGATGATCCAAGCCGAAGCAGCTTCAAAAAGTGCTACGACCTTTCGACTCATGCGGATCGTGTTCGCCACATCGCGCCTTCGGATTATCGGCGTGGCGGGCATCTTCGACTATTATTGGAGGAAATGGTTCGCGAAATCGCAGACCGAATACTTTCGGAGCGGAAAAGTGCCACCGAGTCCGGTCTCGTTCGAGCGCCCAAACACTACGCACTTCCTTGATAAGAGGACTAGCCTGGAAGTTTCACGAGCCAAAGCACTTAGGAAATTTCCAGGCCCTGGAGCCGCTTAAGAAGCGGGTATCTGTTTAGCGTAAAAAACACTCTGCAATTAAGGCATTTTCGGGAGGTAACAACCTGGGGAACACGCCGAAGGCGTAATAGACCTCAGCCCGGGGTGGAGCGAAGCGGAACCCTGGGTCTTGAATATTAGTATGCCGCCCGCTCTGAAAGAGCGGCAGAGGATAGCGAGCGCGTGTCCAGGCTAGGCTATCTGACCGTCGTCGTTGAACGCCGGGATGAGCCCCGGTGCTCCGTGAGTTTTGCTGCGAAAATCTCATTTGGACCCATTCTTCAGCTCCTTCAGAAGCTGGGTGTTTTCGTGCACAGACCCAGGGTTCCGCTCCGCTCCACCCTGGGCTGAATGCTGTCTTGTGACTTGTTGCAAGGAACTTAAAATCGGTCCGCGCAATGCGTAACCCTGATCGGGCAAATCTCGGAACTGCTCGCCGAAAAGGGCCATTTTCGTCGACGTTCGTCCATTAATGGATGAGGTAGGGACGACGCGGTTGACGACGCCCCTCCTCCCAAACCGAACAGGCGGATTTCCCGCATCAAATGTGGTCGACCACATTTGATGCGTTATGTGGCCTTGCCACTTATGTGGCGTTGAGATCACCAGCCGTTCGCGTAGTGCGGGTTAGCTAAACTCTACGCCACATAACTAGAGGGCTAGAGCGAGTGCAGGAAGG
>DASZHC010000214.1:0-5780 GCA_035938215.1 Chthoniobacterales bacterium | reverse complement strand
ACGTTTCTCAAGCGGAAGTCGACGAGGCGTTATCTATTCTTGCCCGGACGCTCGCTGAGCTGACTGAATGATTGGTGTGGCATTTTTGTAACCGATTCCATGGAACATTTTCTTTCCATTGAGGCCCAAAGCGCGGCGGATCTTAGGTCGCTGCTGACATCAGCGCAGGAGTTCAAGGCTAATCGTGGCGACAGAACCAACCTCCCTTTGGCGGGACAGACATGGGCGATGATTTTTAGCAAACCGTCTACTAGGACGCGATTAAGTTTTGAAGTTGGTATCCGGGAACTTGGCGGCGGTGTGGTGTTTCTCTCCCAGAATGACCTGCAGCTGGGGCGGGGAGAGGAGATTGTCGATACTGCTCGCGTTCTCGGGCGAATGGTTCACGGCGCCGTGATCCGGACTTTTGCGCAGAACGACGTTGAACGGTTCGCCGAATATGCTCAAATCCCGACGATCAACGCCCTTACAGACGAGGAACACCCCTGCCAGATCCTGGCCGATCTTTTCACGATCATGGAAAAGCGTGGAAGTCTTGAGAATCTGAAAGTCTGCTTTATCGGTGATGGCGATAACAATGTTGCGCGGTCGTGGGCCTGGGCCGCTGAACGCCTGGGGTTCGAACTTCGTATAGCCGCACCTGCAAAATACAGACCTCAGGAAGCGCTTTTAAATAGGTTGACCAGCCGAAAGATCATTGTTACGGACCAACCAGTCGCGGCTGCTGAGTCTGCTGATGTTCTCTACACGGATGTGTGGGTCAGCATGGGATTTGAACAGGAGAGCGCACAGCGCCTCCGGGACCTTTCTTCGTTTCAGATCAACGAGGAGTTGGTGAGCAAAGCGTCTCCCCATGTCCTTGTGCTGCACTGTTTACCTGCATACCGCGGCAAGGAAATTACCGAGGAGACCCTTGAAAAGCATGCCAGGACGATCTTCGATCAGGCTGAAAATCGGCTTCATGCTCAAAAAGCGATTCTGGAGCGGGTGAGAAAATAGTTGCGTTGCAGCCTGCAAAAGTGCAGTTGGTCTGCCACGAATGAAAAACCCAAACACAGCATGCCCATCGAGCGCGGGGAATCTGCACCCCGGACTTTTAAGAAGATTCGGTCCCGCGATAGCGAGGCCGCCTCGCCCAATCGGCGCTGCTCCCAGCGCGACCTTAATACCCTGACATCTCGCTGGTCTGAGGCCCGGCCTCGTTAGTACCCTTTTTTTGTTTACACTTTTTTTATGATTCTGCCCTCATTGGCAACGTTGCTTCTGGATTCCGGTGTTTGGTTAGCGCTTGTTTGCGCGGCAATTGGACTGGGCTTCGCGTATTATCTGATTCGCAAGGTGATCGCATACTCGCCGGGCAACGACCGGATGCGCCAGATCGCTGGCGCGATTCAAGAGGGGGCGAAGGCTTATTTGAATCGTCAAATCTTGTCTGTCGGACTCATCGCTGCATTGATTTTCGTGATACTGATTTTTGTGAAGGGCATTTTTACCGCGCTCGGTTTCCTGATCGGAGCCGCGTGTTCTTTGGCTGCTGGATATATTGGGATGCGGGTCGCTGTCTTGTCCAATTGCAGGACGGCCCAGGCGGCTACAAATTCAAGGCATGACGCGCTACGCGTAGCGTTTAATGGAGGCGCGGTTACCGGGCTGCTTGTGGTCGGCCTGGCTCTGCTGGCGGTTGGTCTTTATTATAAGCTCGGTGAGATAGTTCTGGGCAACCAGGAGCAAGTCGTCAGCAGTCTGGTTGGGCTGGCTCTGGGGGCAAGTCTGGTCAGCGTTTTTGCGCGGCTTGGTGGAGGAATTTACACAAAGGCTGCCGATGTTGGGGCGGACCTGGTTGGGAAGATCGAAAGCAATCTTGAAGAGGACGACCCAAGGAATCCGGCGACGATAGCTGACAACGTGGGAGACAACGTCGGGGACTGCGCGGGGATGGCTGCGGACGTGTTTGAGACTTATGCGGTGAGTTTGATTGGTGCAGTCCTGGTAGGATTCTTAACGCTTCACAACTCTCCGGAGGCTCTGGTTTATCCTTTTGTTCTTGGCGGTATTTCCGTTCTTGGCGCGATTCTGGGAATTGGCTGGGTGAATATTCGAAAAAGTAGCCCGACCCGAGTTCTTGTTGAGGCGGTTGCAATAAGCGCGCTTGTATCAGCCGTTCTATATCTGCCCGCAACCGCATCGATTTTCCCAGGAACGATGCAGATCGGCCAAGCCACGTATACACCGATGCAATTCTACATGGCAGCCTTAATCGGGCTTCTGATGACTCCGGCTGTTGTAGTGATCACGAACTACTACACGTCTACCTCGTTCGGTCCGGTCCGCAAAATCGCGCAGGCTTCCGAGACCGGGCATGCGACCAACATTATCGCCGGATTGGCGATTGGACAGCACGCCACCGCGTTGCCCGTTGTATTCATCGGACTGGCGATCATGCTGAGCTATTATTGCGGGGGTCTGTACGGCATCTCGGTTGCGGTCATGAGCATGTTGTCGATGGCTGGAATCATCATTTCTCTGGATGCTTTCGGACCCATTACTGATAACGCCGGCGGCGTCGCTGTGATGAGCGATTTGCCAAAGGCCACAAGAGCGGTCACCGACGAGCTCGACGCCGTTGGAAATACGATGAAAGCCGTCACAAAAGGCTATGCGATTGCATCCGCTGGTCTGGCGGCCCTTGTCCTCTTTGGATCGTACGTTGCTGAGTTGAAAGCTCAATTCGCCACGCGGGGTTCGCCCGAATTGCAGTCCGCAGCGTTTTCGCTGGAACGTCCGGAAGTTATCGTCGGCTTGTTCATTGGCGGTTTGCTGCCTTTCATCTTCAGTGCGTTAAGCATGCAGGCGGTTGGAAAAGCAGCCGGCGCCGTAGTGAAGGAAGTACGGCGACAAATTAAGGCGAAGCCAGGCATATTAAACGGGACCGAAAAGCCCGAGTATGGAAATTGTGTGGATATTGTAACGAAAGCGGCTCTGAAGGAGATGGTAATTCCGGCCTTGCTTCCGGTGATTTTTGTGATTGCGGCCTCCTTCTTTGGGTATGTCGTTTTGGGCGCTGTGCTTGTGGGAACGATTGTGACGGGTCTGTTTGTTGCGATCTCCATGACCTCGGGTGGGGGAGCCTGGGACAACGCCAAAAAATACATTGAAGAAGGCAATCACGGCGGAAAGGGATCTCCTGCTCACCAGGCGGCGGTTACTGGCGATACGGTTGGTGACCCTTACAAAGACACCGCTGGACCGGCAATTAATCCAATGATCAAAGTGGCCAACATTGTGGCGATCCTGATCGTCCCGATTGCCTTCAAGTGACCCTAGAATCCTTGAAAAGCAAAACAGGTTCCAGACGAGTCAAATTTTTTGCGTATCCCACATTAGTCATCAGGCGGTTTTGCTTTTCAAGGATTCTAAAGACGAATTCTTGAATTCTGGGCTTCTTCACGGCTCGATTTCGCATATATGCTGGTTCGAGCATGAAAGCCCTGCTACTGACCAACGAGTATCCCCCCTACATTTACGGGGGCGCCGGTGTCCATATCGATTACCTGAGTCGCGAATTGGCAAAGATCATGGAAGTTGAGGTTCGGTCCTTTGGTGATCAGGAAACCGATCTGCCGAATTTAAAAGTCCGAGGTTTTGGCGTTAATACGGCGATCTTCAATTGCCCAAAAAATCTGAACTCCGTCTTTGGTGCGATCCGGCGGTGTATTGATTTTAACACGGTTGGCGTCGATGCCGACGTCGTCCACTGTCACACCTGGTATACGCATTTTGGCGCGATCCTAGCCAAGATTAACTACAATATTCCGATGGCCCTGACCGTTCACTCGCTGGAACCGTTGCGTCCGTGGAAACGCGAGCAGCTGGGATACGGTTATGACTGTTCGAGTTGGTTGGAACGCACCGCAATTGAGATGGCCGATGCGGTAATTGCTGTTTCTGAGGAAACCAAGCGGGATGTGCTCCGCCTTTTCAATATCGATGAGAAACACATTCGAATTATTTATAACGGCATCGATCCGGAGGAGTACTATCCGCGCAGCTCTCGCGATCAGTTGGCCAAGAATGGGATCAATCCGGACCAGCCCTTCATTTTATTCGTCGGACGCATCGCTCGACAGAAGGGAATCATTCACTTGGTTAATGCGATTAAATACATGGATCCAGGATTTCAAGTCGTGCTGTGCGCGGGAGCGCCCGATACGCCGGAAATCGCAGAAGAGATGAAGCAAGCGGTCGCGGCGGCGCAGCGAAACCACCGGCCCGGGATCATCTGGATCGAAAAGATGGTGACGAAGGATGTTGTGTACGAGCTATACAGTCACGCTGCGGTCTTTTGTTGCCCTTCGATTTACGAGCCCTTCGGAATCATCAATCTCGAAGCAATGGCGTGCGAGACGGCTGTGGTTGCCTCGGCTGTTGGTGGGATTAAGGAAGTCGTTGTTGATGGCGAGACCGGTTATCTGGTGCCGTTGGAACAAATGAAGGAAAGCCCTTTCGAGCCGGTAAATCCCGACAAATTTTCGCGTGATCTGGCCGAAAAAATCAATCAATTGATGGCTGACGAAAGGTTGCGGACGAAGTTCGGGCGGGCTGGCCGGAAGAGGGCGGTCGACAAGTTCAGTTGGGCGACGATCGCCGCCGAAACGAAAAAGATGTACGAGTCGCTGAAAAGCTAGGTGCGATGGGTTGACCGGCCATTGAGGTCCGCCTCGCCCAACCAGCGCTGCTCCCAACGCGACCCTAGTAACCTTACATCTCCCCGGTCTGAGGCGCGGCCTCGCTAGCGCTATTCAGGAATGTTTGTTGATCAGATAAGGATTCACGCAAAAGCTGGCGACGGTGGGAACGGATGCGTCAGTTTTCGGCGTGAGAAGTTCGTACCAAAAGGTGGACCAGATGGCGGTGACGGGGGAAAGGGCGGCGATGTCATATTGCGAACGGATGTCCACACCGATAACCTTGTGGACTTCTATTATCAGCCATTGCTAAGGGCGAAGCGGGGCGAGCATGGAATGGGGAAAAATATGTACGGAAAAGCCGGTGCTGACTCCTTGTACAAAGTGCCGCTCGGAACGTTGATCTATCGAATTCCGATCCAGATGCTGGAGGTGCCGGCCGTCGATGAGCCGGCGGAAAGTCCGCCGGCTAGAGTTGCGATTGCTCCCTCCGATTGCGAATTCGTTACCGATTTATCTTTGGAAAATCAGGAGTTCATCCTTTGCAAAGGAGGAGCTGGAGGCAAAGGGAATACCCACTTCAAGAGTTCTATGAACCGGGCTCCGCGCCAGTTTACGGAGGGGCAACCGGGAGAGGAGGGATATTTTTTGCTCGAACTGCGAAAAATCGCAGACGTCGGCCTCGTAGGCTATCCGAATGCAGGTAAGTCGACGCTGCTTACCAAAATATCCGCAGCGCATCCGAAGGTCGCGTCGTATCCGTTCACAACATTAAACCCAGTTGTTGGGGTAGTTGATTTTGATGGGTATCAGCGGGCAAAGGTTGCGGATATTCCCGGATTGATCGAGGGCGCCCACCGCAATGCTGGACTTGGGCATCACTTTCTGAGACATATCGTGCGCTGCAAGCTGTTGGTCTTCGTGCTGGATATTGCAGGAAGCGAAGGACGAAATCCCATCGAAGACCTCGGTTCGTTGCGTCGAGAGCTTGACCTCTACGACCCAACCCTTTCGGAAAGAGGTTGGATTATCGCCGCAAATAAAATCGATCTTCATGGCGCGGAAGAAAATTTGGGAATGCTCCAGAGCAGATTT
>DASZHC010000213.1:0-4684 GCA_035938215.1 Chthoniobacterales bacterium | reverse complement strand
GCTGATCTGGTGCGTGTAACCGGTGACATAAGCATCGTCGGTATCCTCGTGGGTAGAGGCATACATCCAGTACCGGATACCGAAAAAAAGGCCGAGGACCCCAATCACGGCGCCAATGACCAGTATGCGGCGCCGCGGTCCATTTGTTGGTTTGTCCGCACGATTCGCGTTACTCGCGGGCGGTCGAGCTGCGACGTGGTTCCGTGGAATCGTGTTTTCTTTGAGTAGCATAAGTTTTTTAGCGGTTTGGAAACGATGAGAGCGGACAGGCGAAAAGGTATCTGGGAGAACATTTTGCTGGTCAGGCCGAAAATTCATGGCGCCCCGACCACGGGTCAACGGTCAATACTTGCATATGCTTTCATTTACAATAAAGCTTGCATATGCAGATAATTAGTCAAACAGTAATCCGGAGAATCGATAAATGACCCAAAAAAGTGATCTGAAATCCCAACCCAGTCGCTGCAGTTGCACAGCGTTGAGAAAGGCCTCCCGGCGCATTTCCCAGCTTTATGATGCCGCGCTGGCTCCTAGCGCTCTGAAGACCACCCAGAGAGCAATCCTGGCAGAGATCCGTCGATCGGAACCGACCGCAGTTGGGAGCCTGGCCGAGGCGCTGGTGATGGATCCCGGGGCGCTTGCCCACACATTGAAGCCACTGGAAAGAGACGGGTTGGTCTCGATCGATGTCGATCGTAGGGACCGGCGAAATCGGCTGGTCAGACTCACTCCGGCCGGCCGCTCTCGCCTAGCTGAATCCGACATTCTTTGGGAAAACGCGCAACGCAGCTTCGAAGTTGCTTTCGGCCGTATAAAATCCGAAGCTTTGCGCGGCGCTATGCGCTTCCTGATCTCGGGCGAGTTCGCTAGGCATTTCGAAAAAGCCATCGCCAGTTCCGAACCCTAGATGTGATGCGTATGCTCGCCATTTTACCGATGCAGGCCAACCAGCGAAGTGCTTTCGCAGAGATCTGGATTCCATGGTTGCGTGACACGATGAAGCGAACACCGGAAACGGAGGATCTTGCCATTATGGCTGATCCGGCGACGTACTATAGGGAGCACGGCGGTGAAGTATTTCTGGCCATGCTTGACGGCCTGGTCGTTGATGCTGTGGCAGTAAAGAAGCTGGGCGATGCCGGTTTCGAATTCTGCAAGCTCGTTGTGGCACAGCAAGCGCGGGGCCACGGCGCAGGGAGAGCGCTAGTGGAACGATGCATCGCTTTCGCCGCCGAGCAAGGCGGGCCAGCGCTTTTTCTCCAATCATTTAACGCGCTGGATGTAGCGCTGGGACTTTATCGGCGGATGGGCTTCATCGACGCGCAGCCTCCGTCCGGTATGTTCGTGCTCGCGCGAACCGAAGTTATTATGAAAAAGCGAGTGTAATGGCTCGCCTGAGTAGAGGCACCTAGAAGACGGATTTATCGGTTAATTCACGGCTAGCATAGCTTACCCGATTTCATGGATCCCCTCAAAGTGTCTGGCTACGCCAGAATCTGTTAGCCCCCGCGGAGGCCTTGCCCCGCCAAGAGTACCGTCTGCGGCTTAAACGGCCATGGACTGTATTATATAATATCCTTATTTAAAGTAACTTACAAATCGACTATTCAAGTATCACGCAATTTTCACGCACTTTTTACAAAGACCTTAGAGAATTCCGATACTTGCGATTGATGTGCGCCTCTGTCTCTTCCACCCGAGAGCCGATGAAGCCAGAGTCCCGCCCGAGCAGCGAAACGGGGCTCAGCGAGTGCCGTCAATCTGGCGGGCGCCTTTGATCACGAGTTCACCCAGACACCCCTAGCTAAGCACGCCTCCTTTAGCGGATCTCTTGTAGCCGAAGTGTCCTCGCTTTGCATCTCAAGCGTTTGTTTGATAACGCTGGACTTCCCACAACCAAACCGAGATACAGCGCGCTGCGAGCAGTCACAAAAGAGGTAGTCGGAATCCGTGTCCTCCTGACCCTCTTGCTTTTTGGCTCCTATCGTCCTTAGCAACTGACTGAGACTAAGTGCTTGTCGTTGAAATGATTATGCATATTTCACTAGAAGTAGCGAATTTTTCTAGGGCAATATAAGGGCAATAAAATTCGATTAGCTGATCTTAAATAGCTTCGTAAGTTCCTGATTTAGAGCAACCTGCCTCGCATGGATTCGAACCATGACAAAGTGATCCATAGTCACCAAAACGCCGTCCATCTGCCTCAGCAGAAACCCCACCCGCCGAGCTTCGAAATGGAACTCAGATCATATCAGAAACACGCCGTCAGCCAGACTCTGAAATGCTGGACCCAATTCGACCGGCTGCTGGGCGTCGCCGCAGTTGGCGCGGGGAAAACGATTATCGCCTCAGGTGTGATCCAAGCCAGACTGCCGGAAGGGCCGGCACTATTCTCGCGCATCGCGACGAGCTTCTGGACCAAGCATTCGACAAGCTGAAACGCGCCGCAGGAATTGTGGCCGCCCGCG
Source organism: Chthoniobacterales bacterium (assembly GCA_035938215.1). Taxonomy (GTDB): domain Bacteria; phylum Verrucomicrobiota; class Verrucomicrobiia; order Chthoniobacterales; family JAFAMB01; genus DASZHC01. Next base: position 2,216 of record DASZHC010000213.1, on the reverse strand, counting down.
AACAAGCTGGCAGTCACGCGGACCTTTCGGACGGAGTGGTTGTCGGCTCCATACAAACGCTGCATGTGGCGAGACTTGAAAGGTGGCCGGCCGCACATTTCAAAACCATCATTATCGACGAAGCCCATAGAGGTATGGCCCAGACTTATCGGAAAGGTCGAATCCGACGAACACATCTGGCATCTGGTGCATTACGTCAGAACTCTCCAGGGAAGCGACCATTCAGAGAGCCGAGCCGACACGCATTGAAAGCGAAATAATTGCTTCGAGAGGAGGATTTCGTATTGCCGAAGGCGGAAGTTCACATCGAACACTACATAACGAGAGAAGACTGCCGCGCGGCACTCTCCACAAAGGGCATGCTTTCCCGCTCCTTTGGCAAGAATAGTCTACGATGGCTTCCCTCGCCCAATATTCAGTAATGCTAGCTTCGCTTGACCGACAAATTGAAGCATGGCTGCTCAGTCAGTTGCTTATTGTCTTGTTCTTGATGATTCTCACCAAGGCATTTTTGCAACTGCCTCTTTTTTATTTGGGCCCGCTGTTGGTGGTTGTTGCGCTCACGTTTGCGGAAGCGACTAGGCGACGCCTTTTCGGACAGCATGCCACAAGAGAACTTTTGAGATCCAACACAAGGGCAAGAGGAAAACAGACCGATTGATTCGCTTCGTCAGACGTATAATCTCATTCATCATTTTTGTTTGGGCCGCCGGCGTGATTTTTGAGATCGTCAGAGGATCGCCATATGCAGTTACAGACGCATTTGAAAGCACCCTTCCTCTGCGGACAAGAACCGATAACTTCGAACGGGTGTCAGTTTTCTTTTTGATATCGCCAAATCTCTCTGGTATTTCTGGCTTTTGGGAACCAATCTCCATGGCACCCAAAGTAACAAACCTATTTGTCTCAAGTGCTCTTCTCCTCGGACTTAGCGTTACTTCTTTTGCTCGGATTGGCGAAACGATGGATGAAGCGGTTAAGCGGTATGGCGAAGTCGTCCATCACGGCATTACCTATGGTGAAGAACTTTATTCCTTTAAGAAAAATGGTTTTAATATCCTGGCGCACTTTCATGAGGGAAAAATCGACCGTATCATGTATAGCAGTGAGTCGGGTCGCAAATTGACTGACGAGGAAATTGATACTTTTCTTAAAGCTAATAATCATGGTCGACCAATGAATGAAGACTTGCCTTATATCTGGGTTGGGAAGGACGCGGCTGCCACTTATTCCAAATGGCCTCGTGATGCATGGCATCTAGACATCAAGGCCAGGACATTCGGACGCAAAAGAATCGTGGCCAAGAAACCAACCGAGAAGGCTAAATTAGAAGGCTTCTGAACACGGCGTTAGGACTGAATTGATGTTACTGCAATCATTCCTTCGTAGCCATTTCCCACTGCTTGGCTGCCCGGATGATCTTTGCTATGTCCGGGTGGTTGACTACTCCCACACAGACAAGGTTACCCCAAGCAAAGTCTTCGCGCCTCCTGCTGTAATCCAACCTCTCACCATTGCTAGTGCAGGAGGACTCATCAGACGGTCAGCACAATCGATCTTTCAGCAGGTAGTGGTAAGCGTCAGAGCATCACATCTAGTCTTAGAAATGCACTTTATCCGCTTACAGGATGTCAGTGTTTGAAGGATCGTAATGAAAATCAACCCTCACTCGGACGGATACAAAAGAAAACGTATGAGATCACCATTTCTAACACTGTTGGTCCTGGTGGCCTTGGGTGTCTCTTCCTTTGCTGCTCAGATTCGAAAGGGAGCCACAAGCACGTGAGGCCTAATTCAATATGGTTTCAAGACGCTGCCAAGTTAACGCATTGGCAACAGCTGAAGAAAAGCGGCAATTCTGCGGCATTGGCATCCTATGAACACGAAGTGCTTTCTCGCCGCCGGGGAAAAACCAAGTAAAGGTGGCAATGGAGACCCCAGGCCGACTGCTCGGCACCACATGGTTCCTAGACGTCGATGCTTTTGTACAATAGTTAAGCCTAAATCCAACGTATGCGCTCGGTGATCGATTTCGAAAGAACATTGCTCGGCATACTCTGGCTCTTCTGGCTAGTTTATTGGATCTCCGCTGCTCAACGGACAGCACCCAACAAGCGAATGGAAACGCTGCTGGAAGGTGCTTCGTACAGGATCCCACTTGCGATCGGGGTCTTTTTGACGGTCTTCTGGTGGATGCCTTTGTTTCTGCGGATTCC
>DASZHC010000212.1:0-5464 GCA_035938215.1 Chthoniobacterales bacterium | reverse complement strand
GTTAGCCCAGGCACTATTTTGGGCGATGATTCTCGGTCACCTCGAAGGTAATCCCGCGGAAGTGGCACGCTTGGCATCGGATTTAATTGAGCTGTCCACGCGTCAGAATTTTGCATTTTGGCTGCCTGGAGGGAAGATTTTGCGCGGCTGGGCCCGGAGCGCTTCCGGCAGCACGGCGGAAGGTATCGCGTGGATCGAGGACGGAATACGGGGCTATCGCGTAACCGGCGCGATGCTGCGCATGCCATATTTTCTGGCACTAAAGGCTGAAGCTTTGTATTTTGGGGATCGTGTCTCCGAAGCTCTGGAGGCAATAACGGAGGCGGAAGAAGCGGTCGAAAGATCTGAAGAGCGCTGGTGGTGTGCCGAATTGCACCGGCTCCGAGGTGTATTTCTCGCGACTTTGGGTGCTGATGAAGCCCAAATTGAGGCTTCGTTCTGCGCCGCAATCAGAAACGCAAAGGAGCAGAAGTCGGTTTGGCTAGAGAAACGCGCAGAAGCAACCTACTCAGAATATCGCAGCCAAAAAGAGAGCGGGGCAGGGGGACGTGGATTCCGACTGCCTCTTTGATAATTTCTTGCAGTTCCCTGCCCTTTGCTGAACCGTTTTCGCCTCCTGGACCGTGTCTTCGGTCTGCAATCCGAGGACGACCGGGACGAGCGGATTCAGCTAATCGGGACGGTGTCAGCACGCAGCGCATCGCATTTTTTTCGTTGACAACGACTGAGGCAAGCCACGCAATTTGCGGCAAATAAAGAAGCACCATGAAAAGATACCTAGCGCTATTGAGCGCCCTTCCGGGTCTGTGGTTTTGGTTGGTCTCAACCGGGCTGTGCGCAAGCGAGCCGCAAATCAAGGTGGAACAGGTTCTGCAGACGACGCAATCCTGGGATGGCACTCCCTACTGCAGCTATCCCACTGGGCAACCGCAGGTGACGGTGCTTAAAATCACAATTCCGCCCGACACTGCCCTGCATTGGCATCGTCACCCGGTCATTAGCGTAGCCTACGTGCTATCTGGACATCTGACGGTCGAAAAGAGGGACACAGGCGAACGCAGGATTCTGGAGCCTGGACAAGCGCTGGCGGAAACTGTCGAAACGACACATCGTGGTTTCACAAGCGACGAACCAGTCGAGCTAATCGTGTTCTATGCCGGACGATCCGGGATGCCGCTCACCATCAATCAGGAATGATCGATGCCGTGGCATTCGCGATGAATACTATTTGGCACATCTGCGGCCCTTCGAGGCTGTTTCTTTCCCAAGCTTGGGCGATCACGCCAATGGAGTTCCAAGATCAGACAAAATGCTTTTGAGAATCCGCTTTCTACATGCGCTATTAGGATTGGCAATCAGCTTTGCTGTGGCAACCTTTGCCCAACAAAAAGGCACGGTCGATCCAGAAACTGCCCAGCAGGTTCGTGCGTTGGCTTCGAATTATGACGCGGCATTCAATAGGCAGGATGCAGTCACCGTTGCCGGGCTCTATGCTGAGGACGCGGTTTTTAATACACCAGAAGGAATATTTCACGGTCGGCAGGCAATCGAAGAACTCTATGCAAAACATTATTTCGGGGAGGTCCATTCCAAGAACGTTGTCACCGTAGTCAATGAGGCAATTGCAGCTGAGAACGAGGTTCGTGCGACCGGAACATGGAGTGATACTTTTGAAGAACCGTCCACCGGTACTATACATGCCGAGGGCACGTATTCATGGGTCTTAGTCCATGATGTCGATACGTTGAGGATCCGGGAGAGCACCTATGATATAACCAATATGAGGCACTAAAGAGCATGGCTCCCCAAGTCCACGATGCTCGTGTCTGGAAGAGTACGATTCTTTGCTTAGCAGGTCTGTTCTCGGGATCTGGTCAGAATTGCATTAACAGTACGGAGGGAAATCCGGTACTCTTCGCGATTTTTCGTGCTCCGATTCCGGCATGCCGGTTAAGTGAAAGCACCTTCTGGACGGTCTCTTCCGGAAGCGGCGGTCTGCCGAGTATTCTCCCCTTGGCCCGCGCCACCTTAAGCCCAGCAATGGTTCGTTCGGATATTCTTGCGCGTTCCTGCTTTGCGAGTGTCGCGAACATCGAAACCATCACGTCTTTGAACGGTCCAGTTGAGTCCAGCCACTGCTCTTGGTAGGAAACGTAACCAACCCCTTTCGACTCAAGGCGCTGGAGGTAGTTAAGCGTCGCTCTTGTACCCTCCCTGGTCAGCCGGTCCAAAGCCCAGAAGACTAAAATGTCGAACTTCCTTTGATAAGCTGCCTTAAGCATCATATGAACTCGGGGCCGGTTTTTTCCAGTCGCAGGTATCGAAGCTCCTCAAACGGCGGTAAGATACGTTGTTCCCTCCAATCGGCCGTCAATTGCCCAGAACAAGCCGCAGCGAGCACAGCTTGCCGGAACCTTTTGAGCAAGATTGGAATCTTCGCTAACCGCTTTTGGCACGAATCCTCTTTGTCCAACAACTTCTCCAGCTTTGCCACGACGCGGTGCTGTTCATTAAGCGGCGGAATGGCCAAGCTGAAGCTTTGCAACGTTTCAAACTTTACGCTCTGCACCGTGGTACCCTCGCGATTTTCTGCAAGCAGTACTCTCTCAGAGGCACGCAACACGATGGCCAGCCAGCGATTTAAATCGTTATTTCCACTATCAAAGCACTTTATGTCCTGGTTGATCGCGGCTCTTCGAGAAGTTATCGCTACTGGAAGGGTATGTTTTAGGATTCCGCTCCGAACGACAACCAAAACCGAACCTGGACGACACAACCGAGCAGAAGAATCGGCGAGCCCCGCTTCAGTGATCGTTTCGGTCGCTTCGCCGACGATGTCGCTTTTTATATCCCCAGACGACAACCAAGGGATGGAGCCATTCCAGAGCGACGAGTTTGAGCGACTTGGCGTGCCGCCTCCATGCGCTGAGAAAATCTCTGCAACGCGGGTAAGCGTCCATCCGTGGGGGAGCGGATTCGTCATGCCTCGACGCCCTCTTCCTTTTCTACCAAGGCAACGATTTCCCGTAGATCATCCACCACAGCTTCGAGTTCCATAATGGCTTCGCTCGCCAGATCCTGGGGTTCAGGCAATTCATCGCTGTCTTCGAGCGATTCATCTTTCAGCCAAGTAATATCGAGTTTGTAATCGCGATCTTTAATTTCACTGATGTGGAACCGGCGAAAGCGACCATTTCACCGGTGTCCCTTCTCTTGCCGTGTCCGTTCGGATCCGAGCCGTAGCAGGTTTCGAATTCCCCGAAATGTCTGGGCGTCAGAGGAGGATCTTTCTTGGTGATTCCTGGAACATTGGAACGTGCGTCGAAGATCCAGACGTGCTCGGTAGATCTGCCTTTGGAAAAGAAAATGACGTTTGCTTTAACGCCCTGGCTGTAGGGAGTGAAGGTACCTCGGGGCAGACGAAGGACTGTGTGGACATCGCAATCCTGCATTAGGATCTCAAACACTTCGCCCGCTTTACCCTCGAATAGGCAATTGTCAGGAAGCACGATTGCAGCGCGACCTCCTGGCTTCAGGGCTGTCAGTACGTGCTGAACAAAGTTGAGCTGCTTATTGCTGGTCTCGATAGTGAAATCTTCCCGGTCTGGTGCCTGGTTTGCTCCTTTGGTTCCGAAAGGCGGATTGGTCAAAATGACGTCGTATCGCTCGCCACTGAAAGGTTCGTAGATCGTGTCACCGAGATAGATCTTTGGCTCGACACCGCGAAGAAACAGGTTCATCAAGGCAAGACGTCTTGGGCGAGCTACCAGATCCTGACCATAGTAGGTCGCGGTCTTGATGCGTTTAGCCTCCCCTCGATCAAAAACGCCACCCGAGACTTCAGGGGAAACGAGCCACTCATATGCCCTAACCAGGAACCCTCCGGTTCCGCATGCCGGATCAGAGATCTTAAAGTCCGGTTTGCCGCGTGGATCCGGTTTCATAACGCGAATGATCGAATCAATGAGCACACGCGGCGTAAAATATTGGCCCGCGCCTTTCTTGCCTTCGCTCGCTGCTTTTTCGAGCAAGCCTTCGAACGCCGCACCCTTTACATCGACGTCCATTGAAGACCAGTCTTCCTCATCGATCATCGCGATGACACGTTTGAGATTTACCGGGTTATTGAAACGCGGAGTTGCCTGAGCAAAAATGTCGGCAAGCAGTCCACCGGCTTCCCGTAGCTTTCGCAGAACTTCAACGTAATGGTCTGTGAGCGCAGTTCCTGAGAGGGCTTTCAGACTCGTCCAATCGTAGCCCCTCGGCACTTGGACACCGCGTTCGTCGCTCATCTTGAGGAAGAGCAGATATGTCAGTTGTTCGATGTAATCGCCGTAGTCGATTCCATCGTGGCGCAGGGTGTGACAAAAGCCCCAGAGTTTGTTTACGATGTCGGACATAGAATTTTCCGGTATGGTTAAGCTGTCAGGGCGAGGTTGAGTTCATCGATCAATTTTGGCAATTGAGCACCGAAGAGCCGACGTGCCCGAGTGACACCGCCACGATTGGTAAAGACCGGCTGATTCTCCAAATCATCGAGATCAATGCTGAGATTGTTGACCAGGTGGTTTTGTATAAAGCCAAGCCATTGCAATTGCTCTTCGGAAAATGCGTGGCGAGCACGAATGCTGGTTATAGCTGTTTCGACCCTCTCTTCTGCGGTCAGGATTGGAAGCTCGTCCAGTGCAGCGTGCTTGACCATCGATATGATGTCGGCCAACTGCTTGTGGTAAACGCGGGCATGCGCCTCTTTCAATTTTGTTTCATTGAAATCGTGCTGGCGGAGAGTTTGCCGAAGTTGTTCGAGCGCCTGGGGATTCCAATCTTTTGGCTGTTGAAGCAGGATCTTAATGGCTGCAATTTGATCCTGGTTCTTCCGGACGAATTTGGAGAAGGCATCCAGGTAATCTGAAGCGGTTGCATGCTCCCCAAAGCGTTCTTCTACCCGGGAGGACACCTCGTCCTGGGTTTCGTAGCTAACCCAAAAGGACCGCTTCGCTCTCGGATACTCGACCAGGAGGTTCTGGAATTTCGGGTTTCGCAACAGCTTCATTGCCTCGGTAAAATTTTCGCGCAGCGAACGCAATAGGTCGCCCGCGAACTTGCCGATATCCCCGTCGGGGATCCATTTTGCGAACTGCACACGCGCCTCGCCGCTCATATCCTTTTCAATCCGTCGCAGGCGCTTGACGAGCACATTGGAGTGATATTTGCGGTCGATATTCTGCCAGATGTTCTCGATAATCTGTGGAATCGAAAGCACCGGCTTCTGCGGGGATTCGATCTTGAAATTGCTGACGTCCTTAAAGTAGCGAATCAACGTCCCGTCGAAACAGTCAAAGACGACAAATTTCGACTTGTTAATGTCGTCGCACCGGCGCGTGCCACGCCCCAGCATTTGCTCCCACAAAATGCGGGATTTTACCGGGCGCAGAAAAACGATGAATTCCAGTGCCGGAATATC
>DASZHC010000211.1:0-25683 GCA_035938215.1 Chthoniobacterales bacterium | reverse complement strand
TGATTCCCTTCTCCAGTTCCGTGAACCCTATCGAATACTCCTCGGTCCGGAATCGCGCCTGGACGGCAACGCCCGCGAACCTCACGCCTTCTTCGAGCGAGCAGGCGGCGGTGACATCAGGGCTTTCATTGACGATTACCTCAGGCACTACAACATAACGAAAACCGCGGTTACATTTCAATCCCGACGGGCAATCACGATACACCGCGTCCGACGTGGGGGCGGAACGAACAAGACATACGAAATCTAATTTCTCCCGATCATCGACGGGATAGTTATCGTGCCGGTCCACACCTTTGAGGACGTGATGAGCGGACAAAAGGGTGAGAAAGATCGTCCTGGCTTTGCAGCGATGCTTAAGGCAGCTCATAAAGGAAGTTCGACATTTTAGTCTTCTGGGCTTTGGACCGGCTGACCAGGGAGGGTACAAGAGCGACGCTTAACTACCTCCAGCGCCTTGAGTCGAAAGGGGTTGGTTACGTTTCCTACCAAGAGCAATGGCTGGACTCAACTGGACCGTTCAAGGACGTGATGGTTGCGATGTTTGCGACGTTAGCGAAGCAAGAACGGGCGAGAATATCTGAACGAACCATTGCCGGGCTTAAGGTAGCGCGAGCCAAAGGCAGAGTACTCGGCAGACCGCCGCTTCCTGAAGAGACCGTCCAGAAAGTGCTTTTGATAAACACGCATGCCGGAATCGGAGCGCAAAAATCGCGAAGAGTACCGGATATCCGTTGGGCACAGTCAATGCAATCTTGACCAAATCCCGACAACAGACCTGCTAAGTACAGACGCAATGCCCAATATAGTATTGCCCGGCCCACGCCGGTCTGTCCACCGGATGCTATTTTGGGCGGGCTATAAGGTCCGCTGCTTTAACGACCGGGAAGTTTAACGCCACCGGGGGGATCGGCGGTATCCGTACTCTTTCAGCAATGCACTCAGGATTTGATTCGCTCGCTTCAGCTCTTCCCCGGTTGTTTGGATTCCTTGGCATTTTCTTCAGACGGATCTGAGGACTTCGAGAGTAAGCGCGAAGCCTTCCTTCAACCTTTCCAATTCGTCAGGCATATCGGCTGAAGCAATTGGATTGCCTTTCCCGTCTGTTCCATACAACGGACCAACGGACTACTGGTGTTGAGATTCTTATATACATCGAAGGCCGCGAAGGACGGCTCCGACCATCGACCCTATTTCCGCCGAAAGATCGTCGCGTCCCTTTCATCTACGCCGAAGCGTTGACCACCGGCCAGACACTGAATTATTGTGCTGACGTGGATTACTCAAAGATCATCACTATTTAACCGGGGAAGCGCAGCGGCAAACCCTGCATCCGCGGCATGCGGATTACTGTGCAAGACGTGTTTGAGTACTTGGCCGGAGGTATGACGGAGGATGAGATTTTGGAGGATTTCCCTGAGCTTACCCGCGAGGATATCTATGCTTGCTTCGCCTTCGCAGCGGATCGTGAACGGAAGCTATTTGTGGCACCCACGTGAAGCTGCTATTGGATGAGAATCTTTGGGACAAGATCATTTCTCGGATCGCCGATTTATTTCCCGGCTCGACGCACATCAAGGCGGTCGGTCTGAAGGAGGCAGACGACGACGGCGTCTGGGAGTGGGCGAAGCACAATGGGTTTACGATCGCATCGAAGGACATCGACTTTCATCAGAGGGCTATTGTGTTTGGTCACCCGCCAAAGCTTATATGGCTGCGCGTTGGGAATTGTCCCGACTAGCGTAATCACGAATCTTCTGAGATCGCGTTATCGTGTTATTCGGCAGTTTATTGAGAGCAAGACTGAGAGCCTCCTGGTGCTCGAACGGCAGAAATCGGCGATGGAACGAATCTCTATCACGCCAATAACTCGGCCAAATCGATCCTGATATCTGGCCAGGCAACCGGGCTAATGCTGTCACTCAACCTTCTGTGCCTATAGTCCGACGCCCCAAAGCAGTGCACCTGCCTGGCGTTCAGGTCGATCACCCAGTACTCCTGGATCCCGGCCTGCTTATAAAGAGCAAGCTTTTCGCCTAGATCAAATGCGAGACTGGACTCACTGATCTCAATCACAAGGGAGATATCTGCTGCATTAGGATGCCTGCCCCGCCAGATTCCTGGCCGATAAAGAACCAGATCAGGCTGCGGCTGGCTCATCTGACCTAGGTCGATAGGATACTGGACACGGACTCTGAACCGGCCTTGAGCTTGTTCGTTGAAAAGGCGGGAAAGGATGTCGCCAATATTGGCGTGCCAGGGGCCGATAGGTTCCATGTCGGTAATGATGCCCTCGAGTAGTTCGGTCCGTTGATCCAGGAGCCCGAGCTCACCGAGCTCGTAATATTGCTCGACGCTGAACCGATGGTGGTTGGAATGTCGGAGGACACTCATGACTCACGCTCCTCAAGGACGAGTTTGACCAGACCGCCTCTGACACGGAACGCTGGGAAGCTGAGCGAATCGCTTGCGAAAATCTGGCTTGGGCGCCGGGTCTTACGGTTTCTTATCAGATGCCATCCTTTTTCAAACGCGCTCTCAAAGTTTGCTCAATATAAACACTATTGCTCATGCCTTCGGTTTCGGCGGCTTTCTCCAGCCGTCGGACAACGTCACGCAACAAATAGATCGTCTTGGGCACCTCAGAAAGTTCAGCGTCCCGATTGCCCTTTTTAGGCATGCTATCAATTATCGGACTGCCCTGGACTAAGTAAAGGCGACTCGTGCTGACAATTCAGAGATCGCAACAGTCAACTCCGTGGAGCGGGATATATGGCGATTCTCAGTTTCGTTCCGACTTTGAGCTCCCGAACGCTCCCGAAGCTAAACACCCCGTGTTCCATTTCCCACTCATGTCTTGATTCCAAGTATTCCAAATCCTTTGGCTCTAATATTTTGACGAGGTACAACCGGTCAGAATATTTTCGCGCCGGAGCCTGCATCCCCGCCCGAATTGTGTAACCGCCGGTTTGGACGCCTTGGGCGACTTCTACAACCGGATGTTTTTCTACACTAAACACTGCCGCAATGCCGATGCTTTCTTCCATTCTGTATTCTACCGCCATGCCGAATGTTGCTCAATTTTGCCTCATCATATCGATTCCGAAAAGTTACTTACATTTTGAGCACAGCGCTAACGGCAATGGACGCCATAGCTGGCCGACCCTGGAGGGCGTCCACCCTCGGCGCCGTGAAATGGTGCTGATGCCGGATACCGGCGGCTGCGAGGGAACACAGCCCTCTCAAAAAACCGGTGGCGGAAGGGGCTAAGCGGCAAAAGACCGAGAGGAGAGATTTTTTTCGCTCTTGAGTCTATCGAATACGCCCTCGATATTTTGCGTCCTACTACGGCGAAAGGATGCATTTGTTTTCCGCTGTCTGTCCCATGGAAGGAGAGAAACCGAGTGAGCAGGCACTGATCGACAGGCTTAGGCGTTTCGTTGAAGATTCCGATCTGAGCTTTTATCAAATCGCCTTGCGTATCGGAACTACGGGCACAATCCTCAGCATGTGGCTTGCCGGAACGGCTGCGCCGCACGCGGCGGAGTTGCGAGGAATCGAAAGGGTTCTCACCGGAGTGGCAATCGGAGACCGCAGAGGTGGCCCTTAAGCTGTTCTTATCTGATGGATAGTGATCTTCCAAAGGCTACTTCCGAAGCATAAATCTGTCGCAACCCGGACTGCATTGAACTAGAATTCTCGCTGGTCTGAGGCGCCGCCTCGCTAGAGACGGAGCTGTAGACGCGAGCGTCTCCGTCCTTTTTTAGCGACCACCTCACCCTGTTCCTTATGAACCCCAAAAAGTTTGACGATGAGATTCGCGATTCCGAACTCGCGACTCTCGACCCATTGGCTCATGAAATACCCAATGTCGACTCTGCGATTTCCGAGATCGCGCGATTATGCGCTGAACTGACGCTGCCAAAGGGAACCATTCACGTAATCAGCGATATTCACGGGGAGCATAAAAAGCTCCGCCATGTGATCAATAACGCTTCGGGGACATTGCGGTCGCTGGTCGAAAAATTGTTCAAGGATCGAATGCCACCCGAACAATTCCAGGAATTCCTGACCCTGATTTTCTATCCAGCCGAAGTCGTTGAACGCCTTGAACAGAGGATTCGCGATCCCAAGGATCAGAAGGCGTACGCGATGCGAACACTTCATGATCTTTTTGAGATCGTGAGAGTGCTTGCTGCGCGGCGGAGCCTGGAAGCGGCTACTCGCATTCTGCCAGCGGAATACAGGGAACTCCTGGCCGAGATACTTCATTCGCCGTCGACGGAACGAGATCACACTTACGTTGAAGCGATCGTCGATGAGCTCACGCGAAGAGGACGCGTCTTGCATCTTATCCACCTCATTGGTCGAGTCATCCGAAACCTTGCGATCGATGAATTGATCATCGCGGGCGACTGCTGGGACCGGGGCCAGCGTGGAGACAAAGTAGTCGACTACCTGATGCAGCAGCCGAATGTCTCCTTCGTATGGGGTAATCATGACGCTGCCTGGCTCGGTGCCTGCCTCGGCCACGAAGCCCTGATCTGCCACGTCCTGCGAATATCGCTACGATACCGTCGTCTCTCGCAATTGGAAGAAGGGTATGGGATCCCAATTGAGCCGCTCGATCTGCTGGTAAGAACCGTATATGCCGATGATCCCGCCTCCGGCTTTGAAGTCAAAGGGACGGGGATGCGCGAAAAAATCATGATGGCGCGTATGCAAAAAGCTGCGGCGATCATGCAATTCAAGCTTGAGGGGCAATTGATTGCGCGGCATCCCGAATGGCAGATGGAACATCGCCGCTTGCTCCATCGGATCAATCGCGAGAATGGGACGGTCGAAGTCGACGGCACCTCTTATCCGATCAATGACACCCATTTTCCGACCGTCGATCCCGCTAATCCGTACGATTTAACGGCCGAGGAACGGCTATGCGTGAGGCGCATTCGGAGTTCATTCCTCGCAAGCCAAAAGCTCTGGAACCAAATGCGCTGGATGGTTTCGCACGGGAAGCTTTACTTGCAGCGGGAAGAGAACCTCATTTTCCACGGATGCGTGCCTGTTGACGCGAAGGGCGACTTCCTGCCTATGGCCATCGACGGGCGCAATTACACTGGGATCGAGCTCTTCAAGGCAATCGAAGAGGTCGTCTACCGGGTCATCGATGGCCGAAAGCGAGAAGACCTCGACCTCCTGTGGTATCTCTGGAGCGGCCCGGAATCGCCCCTATTCGGGAAAGATCGCATTACGACCTTTGAACGCGATTTCATTGTCGATAAGGCACCGCATCATGAGAGCAAGAACCCTTATTTTCGCCTCATTCACGAAGTCTGGTTCTGTGATAAAATTCTCGAGGAATTCGGTGTGGACCCGGCTGACGGGCTGATCGTGAACGGGCATGTGCCGGTGGCGGTTGAAAAGGGTGAATCGCCGATTAAACGAAGCGGCAAAGCAATTACAATTGATGGCGCTTTTTCGGAAAGCTACGGAGACCACGGTTTTACCCTGGTGCTTGAACCTCATCGGACGATCCTGGCGGAGCATCATCATTTCGAGTCCGTTGAGGCGGCCATCCTGCATGGCGCCGATATCATCCCGAGTATAACAGTTGTGCGCGAATGGGATCGGCCCAAGCGAGTTGCAGACAGCCGGCGTGGCCGGCGAATTAAATCCAGGATCAGAGAGCTCGAACGCCTGATCGAGGCTTATCGAAACAACGACCTGTTGCAGCATTTTCCGAGCTGACAATCGCGGGAATAGACGCCGTTGCTGGCCGATTCCCCGGAGGGCGCCCGCTCCATCGGCGCCGTGAAATGCTGTTGGTACCGCCCATCGACGGCTGCGAGGGACCGCAGCCCGCCAGCTCTCATCGTTGCCACGAACGGATCGCGCCGCTACCCAAACTGTTTTTTGAATTTTTCGAAATCTTCCCGCAGGGAATTCATTTCGGCTCTCAACGCGTTGAGCTCGCTCTCAAGTTGGCCAAGGCGCGATTGCGGTGGAGTCAATTCCACGGCCTGCGTCCCCTCTTCAGCTGGCTCGCCGGTCTCCTCCTGATTTGAGAGTAAGTGCACATATCTCTTTTCCTTTTGCCCGGGGCGGGGTGGAATGACTTTCACAAGCGGGTCATCACCGGCGCTCAGCTCGTCCAATAACGCCTCGACATCCGACAGGCTCATTGCTCCGCACATACGCTCTGCGCGCGATCGGAGCTCGCCCGGTGTCTGCGGCCCGCGTAACATCAACACACAGATGATCGCCACCTCACGGGCATTCAGATTATACAGATCAAGAAAGGTATGCCTGTATTTCGCCACGCGTGCGCCGGCGGTGTGGGTGAGCACTGCCAATTTCTTTTGGCGCAGAAGATCGAGACCCTGCTCGACTGTATTCTCGCTGTAACTGACGATTGGATCGCGGTTTGTCGTTTGATTACATGCGGTCACGAGGCTATTCAGTGACAACGGATAATATTCCGGAGTAATGCGCTCTTTTTCGAGGAGGCAACCGAGAATACGCGCTTCAGTTTGAGACAAATCCAGGGGCACGGTCTTGTCAGTTTGAGGCTGGCAGACGTTCTCGAAAAGCAAAAACTGTCTCCAATCCGGTACTGTTACTGCTCCAGCCGGAATGGGGACTTTTTGGCGCTACCGAGAGTCGACGCGAAGCTGGACAGAATCTCCAGCGACACCAAAGATTCTCTTCACGCGGGCCGCTACCAGCGTCTCGAGCAATAAATGAGCTGCCGTTTTTTTTGCCATTTTGATTCGCTTTCTATATTTTCGGGTTGCGTGCCACCCTCTTCGGGATATTAGCGGAGACCGATTCAGGTGACCCGAGATTCTGAGAAAGCACATCCGGCGGAGCGTGGCCTACCCGGTCTATAATTAAAAATGTTCCAAATTCGCTGAAATGTCCATCATCAAAGCCGAGGATGAAGCCGGTTTTACCGGAATCAAGGCCTTGCACGGCACGACCGCGAGGATCGGCGTTTTGGGTCGTGCGCCGCAACGGCTGATTACCCGGGCTAGTGAGCTGGTTTCTCGCAGACATCCTTGCCGGAAATCACAGAAGCGGTCCTGCGGCTGCAGTTCGAGCGCTTGGAAGTCAAGTTTAAGCGGATGCTCGACGCCATCGCCGAATGCTTTGATCGGGGTGATTGCCGCTGGCACGAGCTGCCGAGCGTCCGTGGCCCGTTGGCCGAAATGAATCAGGCAGTTGAAAAAGATTGGCCACAACGGAATCTTAACGGGAGATAAGCTGGAAGCACCTGTGCGTATGCTGGACCTCGTGGATCGTTATCATGCAACCGGGGAGTCCTTAGAAGAGTGCGTGCGATCGGTTCGAACCTTGGAGATTGAGCGGTAGTGAGGGAACTTTGCGCTATGAACCTTTTCGCATGGGAGCTGGATCGACCGGAATTCAGGTTTCTGGACCTTCTCTTTCCCTGGATAATGCTGATTGGCTTGTCGGGCTTTCTGGCGGCTTGGCTGGTAGTCGCAATCATGGAGCACACCGGTCTGTCAATTTATGTCTGGCACCTTCCTCTCTTCTTCCTTGCCTTGGTGGTGCTGTTTAGCAGCGTTATCGGAATGTTGTTGTTACCATGAAAGCAAGACTGCTCAATTACCTGATCACTCTGATCATGGTTTGCCTGGCCGGCTGGGCTGCTTTCTCTCTTTACCATCAATATGTCGAGAACCCCTGGACACGGGATAGCCAGGTCAGGGCGAATATCGTCGGCATTGCCCCTCGTGTTTCCGGTCCCATTGTTCGCGTTGCGGTCCATGATAACCAGGAGGTGAAAAAGGGGGATCTGCTTTTTGAGATCGATCCGGCCGATTTCCAGGCGCAGCTTAATTTAGCCGCCGGCCAGGTCCTGAATGACGAAGCGAACTTGAAACAACAACAGCAAAATCTCGATCGGCAAACCGATCTCTATAATAGGCGCGTGACCGCCCAGCAGGATTTTCAAAACGCCCAGGACAGCTTCGCATCGGCCCAGGCTCAGCTTATCTCGGCGAAAGCAAATCTGGAGTTAGCGAGATTGAACCTCAGCTACACGAAGGTCTTCGCCCCGGTGGACGGGTACGTGACCAATATGAATACGAGCGAGGGCACCTATGTGACCGCGGGGAACCAGCTGATCGCCCTGGTCGATACGAATTCGTTTTGGATTGCGGCTTATTTCAAAGAAACTCAATTGCCGCACATCGAGTTGGGCCAGAAGGCGAATCTCACGCTCATGGGTTACAACAATCAACCGTTTGAAGGGGTCGTCCGGAGCGTTGGTTGGGGCATCTACGTTCAGGACGGCTCGGGCAATGCCAGCACCGACTTGTTGCCCTCAATCAGTCAGACCGTCGATTGGGTTCGCCTGCCGCAACGCTTCGCAGTCCGCATCCAGGTGTTGGGACGCCCGCCAGTCCCGTTGCGAATCGGCCAGACCATTTACGTGGCGATGACGCCCGTAGTTGAGCATACTGAGGCGCCCAAGCAGCAAGCTGCCACGCGCCCGTAATTCAACTCAGCCGTGGCGTGCGTCGAGAGAAAAGAGTCCCTCGAAAATCAGAGATCGCCATCCTCCTCATCCGCTTCGACTCCTCGCCTTCTCGATGCGGATCGCTACGCAGTGCATATTGTAGACGCCGTTGCAGCCAATGTGAATACCAATTACAGTTAGGAGTTGCGAGATTTGGTCAGCCCACCGTTTGTCATTCGCGAGTGCGTGCGGCAACCTGGGCCAACCAACATCGCATAGATTGTGATTCGAGGACGCGGATGCAGGTTGAGCGTTGGCCATTAAATCGCCTACTGGATTGCTTGTGATGGACAATCGAAAAATTCAGCGGGCGTGGGAAACGTTCATACAGAAAGGCACTGCATCGAATGCGGTTCGGGGGGTCGTTGGCGCTTCGTGGAAACGTTCTCAAGAGTACCACATACCTATCGAACGCGGCGAGGCGCCACTCGCGCCCGAAGCGGAACTGGTTAGGCTTCGCTCGGAGCATGCGGCACTAGTTGCGGCAGCTCGACCAGCCCTAGGGCAGGCGCGATTCCTCCTCGCCGAAGCGAGTTCCATCATCATCCTCACGGATCCTTCTGGAGTCATTATCGAGACAGCGGGAGATGCGCGAACTACAGATTTCGGCCGGATCATACACCTCGAGCAGGGTGGACACTGGGCCGAGGCAGACATCGGAACCAACGCGATCGGAACCGCCATCGCAGCATTGCAACCGACCCAGATTCATGGTGTCGAGCATTTTTGCAGCGAAGTGCAGCGATGGTCGTGTGCAGCTTCTCCGATCTGGAACCCCATTGACGGCGAGTTGCTAGGGGTTCTCGATATCTCCGGCCCAGCCAAAACCTTGAACCCGCAGAGCCTGGCCTTAGCAGTCGCCATTGGACGGCAGATAGAGGGTGTGCTCGCTCACTCGATCAAGGAGGACCATGAGCGATTGCTGCGTTATTTCGTTAGCAAGCGCTCACATTGGATGACGGAGGATGTCGTGGTGATCGACCGCCGTGGCATGATTGTGTATGCCACCGATGCCGGACAGCAAGCTGTAGAACGACGCAACCAAGGCTTGATCTGTGAAGGGCGCATTTCTTGCCTTAATAAGGTCCCCTTTTCGGCTTGGCCGGCTCGCGTGAGCCAGCTGGTACCGAACGCCAGTACCGAGCTAGTCATCGATCATGACCATGAGGTTGGGGCAATCCTGGTCTTACACAGACTGCGACGCAAATCCATTTCAACGATAACGCCGGAGGAAATGCAAGCGGCCCTTGCACGCGAGCGGGAGACGTTCACGCAGCAGCGTACGGTCGAGCTGGCGAGAGCGAACGAAGCACTGCGCGGATGCCTGGATGCTCTTGCTGCAGTGCCAAACCTGGATGATTTGCTCGGGCAAGTGATGGCCGCCATCACGCGCGAGCTTGGTGGGACGTCGTCCATTTTGCGATTGCGGAACTTCGAAAAGAACTGTTTGACCGTGGACCTTGTTTTTCAAGACGGTCGCGTGATGACTCCAGCGGAAGCGAAATATCCAGCATGGTTCCAATCTATTCCGCTTAATGAGTGGCAGCTTGACCTGCTGAAACAACAAGCTGTCGTGATGCACCTTCTCGACAATATTTCACCGCTTCCTGATGCCTATCGGTCCTATCTGCTTGGGCTCGGCGTAAAGACACTGCTAGTCATTCCCCTAAACTTAGGTACGCGGCTGATCGGCAGCCTGACATTTCGGTTCACCGAGAATCGGGAATTTCGTCCAGAGGAGATCGAAATAGCTCGGGCGCTGGAAAGCCAGGCGGCCCTTGCAATTCAGGTCACGCGATTAGCAAACGCCGCAAGGCAATCTGCAGTCCTAGAGGAGAGAAATCGGCTGGCTGGCGAGATTCACGACGGATTGGCGCAAAGTTTTACTGCGATCTGCATGCAACTGGGAGTTGCCAAGGAAGAATTAGCTTCAAATAAAGGCGAACCGCTCTGCCACATTCAGCGAGCCGTTGAGTTGGCTAATCTTGGCTTGGCTGAAGCGCGTCGTTCCGCCCACAATTTGCGTTTGAGTATCGTTTACAAATCTGGATTGGCCATGGCCCTTCAGGGTTTGGTCGAGCGGTCGACTGTGGCTGGGCGATTACGTTGTGACTTCCGGTCCGAGAACATACCCGAGAAAAGCTTGCCGCCCAGTTTGCAACATGAGCTCTTACGCATCGCCCAGGAGGCGATTCACAATGCCGTGCGCCACGCCAATCCAACCTCGATTGACGTGAGTCTTAAATGGGACGCATCAAACCTCATTCTTAAAGTAAAAGACAACGGTTCCGGGATTCCTAGAGTTTCCCTGGACAAAAGTGAAGGCTTCGGATTGCGTAATATGGGGGCCAGAGCCTCGCAAATCGGCGGAAAACTAGAAATCCAGAGCGCCGCCGGTCACGGTACAAGTGTTATTGTGACTGTGCCAATCCCATCATGAAATCGTTTTCCTAAGAAAGTCGTCGTAAGCAACATCAGTCCAGGAGAATAAGGCCTCCAGGCGATCATTGGCGTAGAACGGCCAGCCACAAAGACAGGACTGTCGTCAAATAGTTCTTCATGCTCAGGCGATTACCTTTAAAACTTCCTGATCAGCATCGCCGATTACAGCACTGGCGTATGCGAACCAGCCTTTCAAAGGCATCAGTAATAGCAGCATCAGCCCCGGACCTTGCGCTTCACGGTTGGTTCCGGCCTGCTCCATGCTTCGACCGATTGAAACACTGCCGAGCACTTCAGACCGACCGAGGTTAAAATACGTCGACACTCGTTCAGCCCCTCGATGCCGAGCGGCTTTTTATGAAGCTCGATAATAACAAGCCGATATTTCAAAAGGAGATTTGAAGAGCTCTTCAAGATCTCGAGTTCGCTTCCTTCAATATCCATTAAGAGCACGTTGAACGGACCATGAGAGTCATGTAGATCGGCGAGCGATCGTCCACGGACGCGTATTTGTCGGGTGTCTCCCTGGGCGAAGATACCGCTGTGAGTCATCAGTCGATGAACCGCAAAGGTTACCTCGGGATCCCTCGATATGGCACATTCGGCGATCTGAAAGCAGGCCTGATTGAGTTCTCGGTTGCGTCTCAGGATCGGGATTAGTTCTGGATTGGCTTCTACAACTAGATGATGAGCTCGCGACTCTAACCGAGAATTCACAAGGCAAGACAAGACGCCTATACAGCCTCCCAATTCGATGACGCGGTCGTCCGTCCGCAGAAATTGGCGGATCAACTTTTGTTCTCCTGCTTCGTATTCTCCGAACACAAACGCGGCACGATAATTGCGATCTGTCATGTTAACTGGAATCTCAAATCGACATCCATCCACTCGGTATATCGCGCCTGTGAGATCAAAACCAAACCCTATAATCGGTCGAATGAAACGGCCCGAAAAATGACCCGCCAGACGCCGCACCTCGGCCCGAAAACGACGCCAACCCGACCGCATCAAGCGCAAGATTCTGCAGCGATTGAGCGAGGGGATTTCGAACGTAAGTTTCCGAGTGTTGAAATAAGTCGTATGCATTAAATTTCATTAAATTTGGCTTTGCGGAATCCGAATTCGCGGCGCGGATTTTCCATTCTGCTCATTCCGAACAAGTGATTTCCAGTCGCCCGGTTTAACAATTTTGTGAATTGACTCCGATTTTTTCGTATAAGTTGCCTTAGTTAGAGGGATGCAGTGCAGATCTAAAAACTTTTCTCTATTCTCTTTTCGCCTGCTAGAAAAACTATCACTGATCAATATTCACGCTATCGTTCCAAAGAGCTGTTCTTGGTGACTCGATTGGGTCTCCAACCGGGCTCGATGGAGTACAGGTCGCTTCGTGCAATGCATGCTAATGATTAAGGTGCGGATACAGAAAAAACAACTTGACTCATCTGCAGCCAGTTTTGCTTTTCAAGGACTCTAAATTAAATTATCTAGAGAGCATTTAAACCGCTGCGCGCCTATTTAGTTAATTGTCTTTGTAAAGTAAAGAAATCGATACAAGCTGTTTGAAAGCCTTCGCTCCCAAAATGCAGCAGAATCGTCAGGCATAGCCGGCTATTCCGCCGCCTGGGCCTGAATCGATCGCAAGTGTCCAAAGATTTGCGACCGATTCAGGCTACAGAAATGAATCCATCAGGCGCGCGGTATTCTGAACCACTCGATCGACCAGCGGCCGGTTCTTCCATGTCACGGCATTTAGTCGTTCGCTGTTTGCGAAGTACCACTCCTGCAGCCTGCGCAACTCGTGCACGACGGAGCGATCGTACACAACGAGATTGATTTCGGCATTGAGAGCAAATGATCGGATGTCCATGTTTGTCGAACCGACCAACGCAATCTCATCGTCAATCGTCAAGTGTTTTGCGTGCAGAAAGTGCGGCCGATATAGGTGAATTTCGATTCCCGCCTCAAGCAGATCGTCGTAGTGCGAGCGTTGCGCGAACTGCGTAATCATCTGGTTCGCGTGCATCGAAAGAACAAGATGTACTTCCACTCTGCGCCGCAATCGGGCTGCACAGATAGCGTGCAAAAAAGGTTCGTCAGGCACAAAATATGGAGTTGTGACTACAATCCTTTCCCGTGCCGCGTATAACATCGCGATGATGAGTTCCCGCCCGTTTTCATGAAGGTAGCCCGGCCCGCTCGGAACTAACTGGCACGGTGATGTTCCCGCGAAGTTCACTTCCGGAAACAATTCTCTGGGACCCAGCACGGTTCCGGTCTCGAAGTAGTGGTCCGCAAGAAACATTGCCTGAAGCTGGGTAACAGCCGGACCGGTCACCCGCACCATCAACTCTTCATTCGGGTATCCCTTGACGAACTCGGGATTGACGATGTTCTGGGACCCCGTGTACCCCGTCGTTCCGTCGACAACCACAAGTTTTCGGTGGTTTCGCAAATCGAAACGCCCTGCGTTGCGCCGAAAAAGGCCGACCGGAAGCATCGCCAGGACCTCGATCCCCTCGGACCTCAAGAGGGGCGCAAGCTGTTGGAGTCCTTCTCTTGAACCAACGGCGTCCATTAAGACGCGACACTTCACTCCGCGCTTTGCTGCTCTGACCAATGCTTCGCCCACGCGCTGGCCAGACTCGTCCGCAAGAAAAATGTAGAAGAGCAAGTGCACATGCTGTTTTGCAGAATCGATGTCAGCGATGATGCGGTTGATCGTCGCACTGTAGCCAGTCAGCAATTCGACTCGATTACCGGCCAGTACCTCGAAATCACCCAACTGACGCGCCAGCTCCGGAATGCCCAACAGCGTTGGCGATAGGCCCGGCTCCGCTGCCACTCTCGTCCCGATCTGCGCCTGTGCCTCGCGAATAAACCGTGACGCGCGCTCCTGCATATGAACGCGGCGCGCCGGCAAATAGATTCTTCCAAACAGCCAATACAGGATTAGCCCGGGCCATGGTAGGAGAAAAATAAAAAGCAACCAGGTCCGTGAAGCCGCCGCACTCCGCTTTTGTGGGACGTAAATCAACGTCACGAACCGGATAGCCCATTCGCTTATGAGATAAAGCAAACTCCAATCTTTCATACCCACTAATCGCAGCTCCTCTCAAGATCACTTCCTCCTGGCTCGCTTACGAAAAAAACCGCGTATATTGGGAACCGCATCTTCGATCAGAATCGAAAGCCGGGCCCCGGTCTGATCGTCCGGATACAGCGATTGAGTTTCGTCGGAATCCGCTCCGGCAATAATGGGAGCCAGCAAATCCGGGCGCTCTTCGATTAATGGGCTCCAAGCGGCGTGCTCAAAAGTTGTGGCATGCAAAAAACCGGCACACCAGGGCTGGAGTACAACCACCGTTTGTCCTTCCGGATCCTCGAAAAAAAGCCAGGGTTCGAATAAATCGGCATCGAGTTCCATGATGATCTGGTTTTGAAGCCGCATCACCAGGTTCAAAGTTGCGTCCAAATGCGCCTGATCCTTAAAGGCGTAACCTGAGGAACCTTCCGGTTTGAAGATCGAGTCGTACAACCAGGAAGGCTGGATTGCCGTGGGCGCTACAGCCGCTCCCGACAACATTCCGTGCACCATCGAGGTGTCAAACAATCCGTTGGGGATATCTTCCAAAGTTGCCTCCAGATCATCGATTTCCTTGTTCGACAGAGGCGTGAATAACTCTTCATCGGATATTTTCTTTGCCGCCATTTCGACAGAGTATCCATTTCATTCTGCCGACAAAGAAAAACAGGAATTGAATATCGACTTGTCGCCGATCATCGCGTCGAATGGAAGGGAGTCAGAAAGAAGACTATTTATGGCCAATCCATTCGTGCATATTGAATTGCAAACAACGGACGTCGAAAAAGCAAAATCCTTCTATACGACTTTATTCGACTGGAAACTGGAAGATGTCCCGATGCCAAGCGGCGCTTATACGATGATCAGCGTCGGAGAGGGAACCGGCGGTGGCATGATGCGGAACCCAGCGCCTGGCGCTTCCTCCGCGTGGCTCCCATATGTCCTGGTCGACGATATTGTTGCCGCCACCGAAAAAGCCAAATCCCTTGGGGCAACCGTCATCACAGATGTGATGGAGGTAATGGATGCAGGCTGGCTCAGTATCTTTGCCGATCCCACCGGCGCTACATTGGGTCTGTGGAAGCCGAAGCGTCCCGAGGCTTAGCCCGGTCATCGAATGACCGGTTACATCCCTGACACGCCACTTCTTGCCGGCCCCCGGAGCTGGAGGGGGTCCGCTCCTTTGGCGTCGTGAAAGTTGTGTTGATATCGGCTAACGGCGGCTGCGAGGGGGCCGAACCCCGAGAAGACAGAAGACAGAACCTCAAACTCCGAACCCCAAACACTGAACCCCAAACCCTCCAAGGCTCCACCGATCATCATTGCCGCGAACGAATGGCCGTCGCTGGTCGCGCGCGTTCCGGCATTGCGAGCGCACGGCCAGCCCATCGGAGAACCGATGCAAGGAAAAACACTCCCCTTCTGCATCGGGCGTTTTTCCCGCGCGAGTCTCCCAAACGCCAAACACAAAACTTCCTCAACCGACCCCAAAATGATTTTATTTAAACCTTGTGATTCGTCGTGTGGTGCTTCTCCAGGTCGCTTTTTGCAGCATCAACGGCTTCGTCGATCGTACCGGCTGTTCTCCTTGATGAACCGCCAACGTCGCACTCATGGCAATTCCAGGTGCCCCACTTCACGCCGGTCTCGGCTTCCTCCACGTGTATCGTGTAGCGCACGCCCTCTCTCACGTAATCCAGTTTTTGAATTTCCTTCGCTGTTGTCATAGCGCACACCTTCTACGGTTTGCACATTCAAAATCAGCCCAAATACGCTGCCGGCAAATGAGAACGAAATAAAATTCCAGTGCGTCGGTCACAAATCTCCAGAAATTTGTGATCGCTATTGAGGACGCAGCTTACCGTCGGTTGGCAATCCGGGCAGATCCCGCGAGACCGCACCCGTTTAGAGGTCAATCGGCCGCGGCTCAGCAGGAGCGGCTCGACTGAGCTCGCCGAAGTCTTCGTCCTACCGTGTGATATGACCTTGGTGCCGGTGATCGGTAGGGCGAGCCTCCCGGCGAGCCGCGTTTAGAGGTTGCCCTATGGCCGCCCTCCAGGCAGCCACCGATGATCGTTGCCATGACAGGATTGGCCATTGCTGGCCGATGCCCCGAATAGAGCGCTCGCTTAGCCGGCGCCGTGGTGAACGGTAAGATTTGGCGCCGCAAGGCGATGGGATTCCAGAACAAGGTTCCCGCGCTCATTCACCCAACGGGCTATTCGAAAACGGCGAAGGTGCCTCCGCGACCTGCGGCAACCCGTGCTGCGGCAGTCGCTAATCCGAGAAATACCATCGCCCAAACACCGAGCGCCGCCGCGAGATAAGGGCCTTCCCCAAGGACGTTGGACAATTCATAGATAGCCTTCGCGATCGGGTAGTCAGCCTGTTTTTGCGCGAGCACCAGCGAATCCGAAACTTCAAGCACCGCAAAAGCAAAGGCCAGCAGAGCGCCGGAAAAAAGATGCCCCGCAATCAGCGGCAGCGTTATCCTCCTCAGCGCGCGGAAGGGCGCGGCTCCAACGCTTTGCGCAGCTTCTTCGAGGCTGATGCCGGCCTGCTGAAACCCAGCGGCCGCCGACCGAACAACGTAGGGTAGGCGGCGCACAGCGTACGTAAGCACGAGCAGGACCAGAGGATTCTGCACCGGAGCGAGGAAACTGAAGAAGCTGCCGCGACGAGTCAAGGCGAGATATCCGAATGCCAGAACAAGTCCGGGCACGGCAAGAGGAAGCATCGCGAGTGAATCCAGCCAGGAACGCCCTGGGATTAGGGTTCGAGTAACAAGATAAGCAATCGCAACTCCAAGGAAAAGATCGACGCACGTCGAAAGCGAAGCGTACAGGAGGCTGTTTTGGATAGCTGGTACCGTCAGATGGTTCCCAAGCGCAAAAATATAGTGATCAAGAGTGAACGCGTTGGGAAAAATCGATCGATACCAGTCCTTCGAAAAAGAGACACACAGAACACCTAGTTGAGGTAAAAGCGCGAATCCGCAAATTGACAAGAAGAGCATTGAACAAGCCAATCCGCGGAGGCCCGAAACGGCAGTTATATTTCTTCCGTGACCACCTCGGACCGGCATCAGTGCTGGCGGGGACCCGATGAAGATGCGAACGACAAAATAGATAAGAGCGGTTGCCGCGAGCGTTACAGCCACCAGGGCGTAGGTCATTGGATTGTTGTCGATATCCTGGATTCCGTCGAAAATCTGCACGGGCGTTACTCGGTAGTAGTCAAACATCAGAGGAACTCCAAGCTCGGTAAATGCCCAGATGAAGACGATACTGCCTCCTGAAAATATTCCGGGCAGGATGAGTGGCAACGTCACACGCGCGGCCCGGCGCAATCCCGAACAACCGAACATTTCAGCTGCCTCCAACAGGGTGGTATCGACATTCGAAAGTGAAGCCACAAGATTGAGGTAAAGAATGGGATAGAGATGAAGCGCGTTCAGCAGAACAATCCCCCACTCGCGACTCGTTCCGAGCCAGTCGATCACGCGGTCGGTCCCCAGCAACCCGATCGAATGGAGTAAAGCGTTGAGAGCACCCTCCTGGCCAAGAATTTGGCGAAAACCGATCGCGCCGACGAACGGTGGCAACATGACTGGTAAGATTAGCAAAGCGGATAAGGCAGACTTTCCTGGGAAATCGAATCTGTACCCAACCCACGCCAGAGGTGAAGCAAGGAGAAAGGCCGCAAGCGTGCTGCCGATCGCGATTTTCAGCGCGTTCAGAAAACCTTCCAGATAAAGCGGATTACGAAACACCTCCCTGAGATAGGCGAACGTCAGCGAACCGGTCTGATCAACGAAGCCGCTCCGAACTGCGATCGCCACCGGCAAAATAAAAAAAACCGCAAAGAAAGCTAGAATGATAGAGTAGAGTCCGAAAATCTTCCAATGAAGGCGCACGAAATTCAGGCGAGACCGAAATTCTCTGTTGCGAGCCGCAATTCCACCTTCTTCTGTATTCCGCGGCCCGGAGATCTTCATTTGGATTGTTGCGCCAGCCTCGCCGCTTCGCGGTATTGATTTCGAAAATGAGTGACCAGAAGGTTCGCGAGCCGTATTTCATTAAGTCGATCGGCTGAACGCAGCGTTTCCCGTATTTGTTGCAGGGCGACGTCGTATCGCACGCGTGAAATATCCAGGAGCTTTTGGAAAGCGGGAGAATTGACGGGCGCATCGCCGATTGCGGCCCGAGCTGCCACGAGTTCCTCCCGAGAATCGATGCACATGACTCGCACCAGGAATCGCAACGTCGAAAATAAAGGTGCGGTCCAGGCCTCGTTATAGTGGAAAGCCTGCGCATCCCGATAAGGGTCCGCTTCGCGATCGGCCATGAATGATCGAAATGGCTCGCGATAAAACTCTCTGCGAATAGGCAATCGGCGCAAAGAATAGCGAATAGGACCACCGGGCGTCCCCGGCCTGAAGTCCCATAGCATCTGACCTTCGCAGCTCATGACAAAGTCGATAAACGCCTTTGCTGTCTCAGGATGGGGCGCTCCGCGCAGAAGTGCAATGGAATCGGCGCCAACGGAAGTTCCTCCCCTCACGTTATTATATTGCAAGCGCGTTCGTCCGAAGTCATCAGAGACGGCTTCGCTCTCGGATCGCCCGTAAAAATCGATACACATACCGGCGGCAGCTTCTCCGTATGCAACGTCCGCCGGCACTTTTGGGGCAGCATCACTGAAATATCGTGAATTTGCAGCGAGTTGAATGAGGAGCTGAAGGCCCCTCTCCCAGCCTTCTTTGACTGCTTGCTTTTCGTTTTCTCCCTGCTGACTGCTCGTTGACTTCCCGATCTCAGAAAGCCGCTGATTCATCTGTTGCTGAATCATCAATTCGTAGGCCTTCGCCACGGACCCGCTCTTGGTTGGGTCGGCTAACGCGACGGCCCTGAAGAATCGGCGGTCGGCGAGGTCCGCCCATTGTATCGGCGGAGACGATATATTCAAACGCGCAAGAACATCGCTATTGTAACAGATCCCGAATCCGGCAAGACATGCGCCAACCCAACGCCCATGAAGATCCCAGCAAGGCTCGCCTCCAAGGTCTTGAGGTATTCCGATATCGCTTCCGGTCGAAAACAATATCGGATTACGATCAAGAACACCGCTGTTTACAAGAAATCCGCGATTGGCGAGGTTAATAAAATCAAAAGTTCCGCCTCCAAAGAACAGATCAATCCCGCAGCCGATTTCTGAATTGAGAAATGCATAGCGAGCGTATTCGGCAGGTGAAGATTTGTCAGAGCTTCCGCTCAGCCGCGAGTCGGAGTATCCTTCCAATGCGGCCTTGGTCCAGGGTAACCTCAGCTTCCGGGTCCAATAGCTGCGAAACCCGGCTTCAAATTCGGAATTCAAATAACGGACAATCTCCGTGGTGCCCCCTGGCAAACGCCAATCAATGTGAACATTTCGTCCGGTTCTTTTTCGGTAAGTCTCTTCGAACGCCCGGCTGAACTCGTATCGTATAGTTTCGTTGTGCGGCGAAATGATCACCAACTCGTCAGCACCCGGACTTGGAGGAGCCTGCGACTCGCGCAGAAGCAGTGGCGCGGCGATAAAAAGGGCGAGCGAAATGAGGATTGGAACAAGCCTGTTCATGCTTTTCATGGATTCTCGGGGAGAAGGATGACATCGTCCGGGCACACACCTAGAAAATAGTTGTTGCCAACATGGAATTGAGCGGGCCGGGGATTTGCTTCCGAAACCTTCAGAATGTTCTTTCCCCACGCAAAACGATGCTGAGCAATAGGGCCCAGGTAGATAGTTTCTGTCAGTTTTGCGCGCCAGAAACTTTCCAGAGATTTTTCATTCGCGATTTGAATCGCCTCTGGACGTAGACAGATCGTAACAGCAGAACCGATTTTTCCATCAAATTCCGAGTTTCCGGCAGCATGAATGCGAACACCATCGACGTCGAGATCTACAAATTTATCTCTTCCTGTGATCCTGCCGTTCAGAATGTTTACTTCGCCGATAAACTCAGCTACCATCCGATTGCGAGGCTTTCGATAAATTTCCGGAGGCGTTCCGGTTTGGAGTATTTTGCCGCTATCCATAATCGCTATGCGGTCTGCTATTGAAAGGGCTTCCTGTTGATCATGAGTCACGTACACGGCCGTTAACCCATGTTCGCGGCAGATTCGCCGGATCTCCGCTCGCATTTCCAATCGCAGCTTCGCGTCAAGATTGGATAGAGGTTCATCCAGAAGCAGGCAGGTCGGACGTATGACCATCGCACGAGCGAGTGCAACTCGCTGCTGCTGGCCTCCGGACAATTCGCTGATCTTTCTCTCTGATGCATGCTCCAAATGCACGCTCTGAAGAGCCTCGCGAACGCTGATTCGGATTTCACTTTTCGGAAGTCGCCTTTCTTCCAAACCAAATGCAACATTTTTTTCAACAGTTAGATGCGGCCAGAGAGCATAGTTTTGAAATACCATCCCCGTGTTGCGTTTAAAGGGGGGCGTAAAGGTGACATCTTCGCCAGCAATCAATATCCTTCCCTCGTCTGGCCGATAAAATCCGGCGATGTGCCGTAAAAGCGTGGTTTTGCCGCAGCCGCTCGGACCGAGAAGGAAAAATAACTCGGCTCTCCGGATGTCCAAATCGACATGGTCGAGAGCGACCACATTTCCAAATCGTTTTACGAGTTTCTGGATTGCAATCATATCTGGCCTAGCCTAGCGAGGCCGCGCCTCGGATCGGCGAGATGCCAGGATGTCAAGGTCGCGTTGGGGGCAGCGCCGATTGGACGAAGCGGCCTCGCTAAGAATCCTTGAAAAGCAAAACCACGACATAATTAATGTGCGGATACGGAAAAAATTTGACTTATCTGCAACCAGTTTTGCTTTTTCAAAGATTCTGGCGATTTCGGCGCAGCATCTTAATCCCGCGCGAAGAAGAAGCGAATGCCGATCGGTGCGGCTGAAAATGCTGTTGATCTCTCCTGAGGGGACTCTACGCTCCACCGAGGGCATAACAATATGGGAGAAACAAAAACTCAAGCCACTTCCGAAAAGGAAAGCTCTCTGGTTAGAGACGCTTCGGTTGCGTTAACACCATCCTTCCTCTTCGATCTGGACGGCACCCTTGTTGATAGCGTCTATCAGCACGTGCTCGCCTGGCGCGAAGCTCTCGAACAAGCCGGCATCCAGCTGGCCGTATGGCGCATTCACCGGCGAATCGGCATGAGCGGAGGACTTTTCGTCAACGCACTTCTACGCGAAACGAAGCGAGACATTTCAGCTGAAAAAGCCGATCAACTGCGACGTCTGCATGCCGAGGCTTATGCCCGCAAAACAAAGGAGATCCGTCCTTTGCCAGGCGCCTTGGACTTGCTCCACTATCTATCGAAAATGCGAGTTCGTTATGCCATAGCGACCAGCGGGCGGATGGAAAGCGCAGGTCCGATGCTTGAGCTTCTCCGCTTGGAGCCCCGTGTGCCGGTCGTCACACGCGATCAAGTGCAATTCGCAAAACCGAACCCCGACCTTTTTTTGGCGGCTGCAGAACGGCTCAACGTTGCAATAAGCGATTGCGTTGTCGTTGGAGACAGCGTTTGGGACTTGCTCGCGGCGCGTCGTGCTCGCGCTCTGGGAGTCGGATTGCTTTCGGGCGGCTACGGAAAGGAAGAATTGGAAAAGGCAGGTGCTTACTGCGTGTATCAAGACCCATCAGACTTGCTTGAGCATCTGGATGAGGTCGGCGTGCGCCCTCTGCCTGGTTTTGGCAACCTGGACGAGATTGATTGAGGACAACCAGCTAGCGCTCACAAATACCTGCGGCTCTGCGACTTGTGCAATGAACTCGGGATGGCGCGTACCATAGCCAGTTCCTGGAGAAGCGAGGCCGATTCGCCCAATTGGCGCCGCTCCCAATGCGACCTTGAGATACTTGCATCTCGCCAGTCCGAGGCGCGGCCTCGCTAATCTTTTTAAAAAGATTTCCCGTCCGGAGACTGACGACTCGATGCAGCCAAAAACGGCGCGAAGCACTCTTACATTGTCCCAGACACTGGGCTCAGGTTGCCTCGCATGCAAGATCGATTCAACGAAATGATCCAGGACCGGCACCCGGCGATCTCCGATCGATTCCTGAAACGGAATTTTCTCCGTTGAGCCATCGGAAGCTTGAATCGAAATGACGGGATGATATCTGTTCCTGTTTTCCGAATCTTGTTCTCCCCGCCAGAACATTCTCGCATCAGATCCGATAAACTCCCACTCTCCCTCCCATGACGTGCGAGGATGATCGTGGCACCAATCTCCATCCCAAGTCACTGAGACGCCATTATCTAATGTAAGCTGCCCAAGTCTGGAAAATGCATCACCCCCAATTTTTCTCGACTCCAATCCCGCGCGGTCGCTGAAGGATCGACGGTCGCAACAAGCTGAGCTCTTGGATGCATTTTCAGCACATCTGTCCAGGACTTTCCCCACCAGCCAAGACCAGCGATTACGAAACGGACCGAATCATTCACGTCGACACAGTGCTCAAGAACCTAAAGTGACTCAAGTCGCAAGCCGCTTCCCAAGCGGCTTGCGACGGGCGACCTTCTCACGAGTCAGAAACTCAGGAGAAAGTCGGGCTAAAGAGCCGAATTCCTGCTGGAACCCGACTCATTGCACGACCGCGGATACCGTAGACGTTCCAGGCGCCTCCGAGCGTTGCGACGTCTCCGAAGTTGTCTTTGCACCCCGCAACCTTGCACGGCGTTCCGCTTTAATGGACACCAATTTCTGTTGTTGTTCAGGCGTCAGAAGCGCGTCGACATCCGAATCATAACGCTTGCGCAGCTCGGTTAACTTCAGGCGCCGTGTGCGAGAATCGAGCGACGCGTCATTCTTCACACTCTGCACTGCCGTCACATAGGAATCGATAATGGGTGTGACCGCATGAACTTGTTGATCATCCAACCCGACATCCTTCTTCAAGCGCGTTAACTTCGCTCTCTTGATGGAATCTGGATTATGGAGCCGACCCGAGCGCGTTGCAGCCGTCGTGGAAAGAAGGCCGGACTGTTCGGGTGCGGACTGGGCGAAGGTTGTATCGCCGAGAACGCCTGCAAGAGTTATAGCAACTGAATAAATTAATGTATTTATTTTCATTAGCTAATCTAAGTACACTTTCACTGTATGTTGTAAATATATTTTAATAACTTTTTCTATTCATGTTTCTATTGTCGCTGTGGTTTGGGCATTTACGGTTCACCGTTCACGGTTATCGGTTTGCCGTTTGGCGTTCACTGTTCGGCGGCGGAGCTTGCTGGTGGGTTCTTCTGACTTCTGACTTCTGTCTTCTCGGCCCCTCGCCGCCACCGGTAGCCAGTTGTCAACAACCCTTTCACGGCGCCGACGCCTTCAGCTCCAGGGTCGACCAGCAATTGCGTCCATTCCCCCATCAGCTCTGGTGGCGACCCCTGGATTCGATCGTGACCGGTCGATGAAGTTGGTCAGACTCATAGGCCGCGAGAGCAACTTTCAAGCCTCCTTCAATCAGACCGATAGCACCCGATTTAAATCGGAGAATCGCCTGAGCGTACTCCGCCGCCCCTTGTTCGCTTCGGCTGCGTCGAGCGAAGACCCGTTCGACATCTCCGGCGAGGCAGCGCGCGAAATCGAAATCATGAATCATCAGGTCGACAATCATCCCGCCCGATCGCGTTTCATCCGAAGGGCTAGGGGCTTTTCACAGAGCACATGCTTTCCCGCATGCGCAGCCTCCAAGACCATCGATCTATGCACCGCGGTGGGCGTGCAGATATCAACAATATCGACGTCCTCAAGCAAATCGGTGAAAGCGCTGTAGCTGCGGATTCCATAGCGCACAGCCAGTTGATCGCTTTGAGACTGTTGCGCCGAGAAGCAGCCATCAACCGCGCTTCTGTCGAACGCCATGCTGCTGCGTGAACTGCGCCCATCGTTCCCGCACCAACGATTCCGACTCGCATAAAATCTGCACCATTTATTTAACGGCGCCTGCGATTATCCCGCGCACGAGTTGTCGCGCAAAAATCAGGTAAAGAATTACAGGCGGAAGGATTGCCAGCGTCAGGGCCGCAAGCACCGCATTATAATCGTTCACAAACTCTCCAAGGAACGCCTGTGCTCCCAACACGAGAGTTTTGGTCGCTTCGCCCGGCGAGAGAATAAGGGGGAACCATAAATCATTCCAGATTGGTATCATCGAAATGGCAAGCACTGAGCCGATTGCCGGCCGAACAAGGGGCAGAATAAGCAGGTATATATGGTATTCGTTTGCGCCATCGATGCGGGCCGCATCTGTGAGGTCCTTCGGCAATTGGCGCATGAACGCTGTCAGGATAAATACAGCCAGTGGAATTCCTTGCGCCGCGTAGACAAGAATCAGGGACCAAAGCGTATTGACAAGATGAAGATCGACCATGATTCGCAAAATGCCGACCGTCCCAAGCCTTATCGGAACCACCTGGGTTGCATATATCAGTTCGAATGCGTTGAAATTTCCTACAAACGTCAGCACCGAAACTATGCCGACGGAGGGCAGTATAAGGGGAAGCTGAATACGCCAAAAGATTTTCCAGCCACCAGCGCCGTCGACTCTGGCCGCTTCTATCAGCTCTTCCGGGATGCGGATCAGAGCCGCCAGGAAAAGCAACATCGGTATTCCAATATTCTGCCAGACCGAGATCAGCGACAGGGTGACCAAAGCCGTTGATTCCAGTCCAAGCCATGGGCTGTCGAACGCGCCCAGACCGATCATTTGAAGCAGGCTCCGAGAAATCCCCCATGCCGGATTCAAGACCAGCTTCCACACAAAACCTACGATGACCACGGAAAGAATAGTCGGAACGAAAATCGCCGTTCGATATATCCAGCTCCCGCGTATTCGCATGTTGAGCAGCGCCGCGAGAAAAAGCCCTACCGGATTTTGCACAGCCATGTGGATCAAAAAAAATAAGATGTTGTTCCTGAAAGAATTCCAAAAGGGCTTTGACCACTGTTCACGCATCAAGAGCGTGAAATAGTTTTGGAAACCGACAAACGACTGGACGACGCCGGGTGCTTTGTTGTTCACGGATAACCAAAGAGAATCGAGCAGCGGATAAATCATGAACGCCGTGTAGATCAAGACAGCCGGCGCAAGAAATACCAGAATATAGACGCGTAATTTTCGACGACTCAACATCGGAGGCCACCGTGTTCCGCGCAAGAGAGCGCCTGGAGTGAGTTCGCAGAAGTTTTCGCCCTACCGTGTGAAATCTCCCCGGCCGGTAATCGGTAGGGCGAGCCTCCCGGCGAGCCGCGTTTTAATGTCATTCGGAGGCGGCTCAGCAGGAGCTTCGCCCTACCGCCGCCGGGTAACGTTTCCCCGGCCGTTCTCGGCGGGCAGCTCGGAGATCTGCCCCTACTAGGTTGATGACCGGCACAGACCGATTGCAAAATTCCTCGCACAAGTCACAGAGCCGCAGGTGGCTAGCTAGTATTACTCTGTTAAGTGGAATCATCTATTTTCTCCGGGAATGTCGCGTGGCAATAAGGACAATGTCCGGTCGATCTCAGCAGCCACGGCCGGATCGCTTCCAGGATCTTCTCCAACGTCAGACCAGAAGTTT
>DASZHC010000210.1:0-10628 GCA_035938215.1 Chthoniobacterales bacterium | reverse complement strand
CGTACCGACGTAGGCCATGTTTTCGCCCCAGCCCGGTTTCCCGCGTAGCGTGATCCCGTAGATGCCTTTGGCTTTGTCGCTAAGGGCATCGGCGAATTTCTGGATGTCATCGTAGGTCGGCTGTTCAGGCATCTTGAGTCCCTTTCATCGAAAAGATCCTTTCGATACATCAGCATCGAGCTCTCTCCATAGAAGGGAAGCGCATAAAGCTTTCCCTCGTAAGAGAGTCCGTCCCGAATCGATTTGAATACGTCTTCGATGTCGTAATCGGCTGGAATGTTGCCCATCTCTTTGAGCCATCCGCGTTTGGCAAAGAGCGGGGTCTCATAAAGACCGATGAATACCAGATCGAACTGGCCGCTGCCCGTCGAGACATCCGTCGTCACCCGCTGGCGCAGGATGTTCTCTTCGACGACAACCCAATTCAATTTGATGTCGGGATTATCAGCCTCGAACTTTGGGGAGAGCTTTTTGAGCTCGTTATTGACCACGGCGATCGTTACAGTTTTTTGCTGGGCCAGAACGCTGGCGCCAGTAAGCAGGACGGCTAACAGGGGAAACGCAACATGCTTCATAGTTTTAACTTTCGGGGACAGCCGTAAGTGTGGCGTTGGGGGCTTGCGACTTCTGTATAGTAGCCTATCAGGAGGCAATTTGTAGCGATCAATCGTTCGTTGTCAGGTCATCGAAACTACGCGATGTTCTTCACAAGTGTCGCTCTGGCTCCATCTTCGTAGAAGCTGCGCAACGTATCTGAGACCTGTTTTATCAAGGCAGGCGAATTGGCCAGGTTTTCGTTGAATATTTCAGGCATGGCCAGAAGTTGCGCCGCATCTCTGCCAGCGGCTTTCGCGCGTTCCCGCAATGTCTGGGCCATAGGATCGAGCATCGGCATTTCTTTGCCCGATTCGTCAAGGCCGGTGAGATAACGGAACCAAGACGCGATCGTAAAACTCATCAGCTTTATAGGTCCTCCGCGTTGCAGTTGCTCCTCGAGCGAAGGCAGGAGGAACTTTGGGATACCCGACGACCCATAAATTCCGATCCGGGAAAGCTGATCGCGAATCGCCGGATTCCCGAAGCGCTCTATCAATGTCTTTTTGTAATCTGTCAGATTAACGCCCGGAACTTCAGACAAAAGCGGAGTCACTTCGTCATCCATCATCTTTTCGACGAGTTTCCGGATGTGTTGATCTTCCATGGTCTCGTGGACAAGCTCATACCCCAGCAGCATTCCTATGTAGCAGAGCGCTTGGTGGCTGGCGTTAAGAAGACGAAGCTTCATTTTTTCGTAGGGCAGGACGTCGGTTGTCATCTGGGCGCCAACCGACTCCCACGCTGACATCAACGTGAAGGGCGGAAGCCCGCATATGCGCCTGCGATCGAGAGCCTCCAAGAGATAACCAAATGAACAGCGAGGTTCATGCGGGTGCGCTAGATCATATTGAATGTCAGGGTGCTTGTCGTCCAAATTCCCTGTCGACTGATCAATATAGTATCCACCTTCCGTAATGGTGAGCGAAACAATACGGGGCTGGGGGGGATGCCATTTGTGCAATCACTTTTTGGGGATCGTCCGGCGCGAACAGAAACTGAACAATCGAGCCAACGATTCGTGCTTTGTCGCCCTCCAGGCTTCGCTCTACGAGCGTGCGAAAATGAACATTATGTCAACCGAAGAGCTTTTGCTGACAACCCTGCCTTCGGTCCGCTCAATACTCATTGGCGGATTTCCTATTTCGCTGCTATGCCATTTGAATATGAGCAAGATTCGAATCGTCGTCTGGGGTGAATACCTCCACGAGCAGAAGTCCGAAGTGATTCGAAAAATCTATCCGGAAGGAATACATAATTGCATCGCAAAAAGCTTGGCGAGCGACGACTCGTTCGCCGTCGGTACAGCAACGCTTCAGGAGCCAGATCACGGTTTAGCTCAGTCACGCCTCGATGAAACCGACGTGGTCATCTGGTGGGGGCATGTCGCCCACCATCAGGTGGAGGACCAGGTCGTGGAGCGGGTTCAGAAAAGAGTTCTCGAAGGAATGGGTTTGATCGTCCTTCACTCGGGCCATTACTCCAAAATATTCAAGCGTTTGATGGGCACGACATGTTCTTTGATATGGCGCGAAGCGGGGGAGAAGGAAAGAATATGGGTATGCAACCCAGGTCACCCAATAGCACAGGGGATCGATACCTATTTCGAAATTCCGGCCGAAGAAATGTATGGCGAACCTTTCGGAATTCCGACTCCTGACGAGACGGTCTTCATTTCCTGGTTCAAGGGCGGTGAGGTTTTTCGCTCGGGCTGCTGCTGGAAACGCGGGAACGGAAAGATATTTTACTTTCGTCCGGGGCACGAATCCTTCCCGACCTATTATCAGCCCGAAGTTCAGACCGTTATCCGAAACGCGGTTCGATGGGCAGCGCCCGAAGGTTCTCGCTGGGTTGATGCAATTCCGAACATAAAAGTTTCCCCGGAAGGGATCCGCCAGGGGCCAGTGAAATAGGATGTTTCGACGACACGCAACTCGGCTGTTCAATCTGCCTATCGGCGAAATAGCCAGCTGACAACTGTCAACAGGATGCTGATCACGATACAGGTCACGACAGGGAAGTAGAACGAAAAGTGGCCCTTCTGTATCGAAACGTCTCCAGGCAGCTTCCCGAACCATTGAAATAGATTCGGAAAGCGCCAAGCGAACGCGCCAAGAACTGCCAGAGCAATCCCAAGAAAAAAGACGTATTTACCGATCTCTTGCATGAACAAACAAAGTATCCTTTAACCCTTCAAGTTCATCAAATGTTCTTCGGCTTTTATGTTCATCATCTCAGCCCGTTCCTGAT
Organism: Chthoniobacterales bacterium; assembly: GCA_035938215.1. Taxonomy (GTDB): domain Bacteria; phylum Verrucomicrobiota; class Verrucomicrobiia; order Chthoniobacterales; family JAFAMB01; genus DASZHC01. The sequence continues at coordinate 7,784 of DASZHC010000210.1, read as the reverse complement.
ACAGTTCAATCAGCAGTTTGGAATACGCTGGTATGGGATCGCCTATATCGCAGGTTTTCTTGCGGCTTTTTACCTGATGAAGTGGCTAGCGCGCCGCGGCTACGGATCGCTCCGGGAAAAGCAAGTGGGCGACTTTGTCTTTTATGCGGCGCTCTTTGGCGTTCTGATTGGTGGCCGGCTTGGATACGTGATTTTTTATCGGCCTTCCATGCTGACGGAAGATCCGGTGGGAATACTTCGTGTCTGGGACGGGGGAATGGCAAGCCATGGAGGAATACTCGGACTCGTTATTTTCAGTTGGGTTTATGCGCGACGGCACCACCTATCGTGGACCGGGATTGGCGATAATCTTGTTACCGCTGCTCCGCTCGGCCTTCTCTTTGGGCGGATCGCAAATTTCATCAATGGCGAGCTTTATGGGAGAGTGACAGCGGTGCCATGGGCAATGCAGTTCCCTGCCGAATTACTTGATCATCCCGAGGAAGCGGCCGTTGCTCTCCAGCAAGCTCCAAAAATAGATCCGACACTGGACAATATTCCGGCAATCATCGCCGCCTGCCGGCATAGCGAACAAGTGCGAGACCTGCTCGCTGGAATTCTCACTCCCCGCCATCCGAGCCAGCTTTACGAAGCGTTTCTCGAAGGTGTTTGCCTGTTCGTGCTACTGCTGTTAATCCGTCTCAGGTTCAGGAAACCGGATGGGGTGACTACGGGCTGCTTCTTTATCCTTTACCCCGTCATGCGCATCATCGGCGAAAATTTTCGGGAACCTGACGCACCTCTGACCGGTCCTTTAACCCGGGGGCAATTTCTTTCTCTGTTCATGTTCCTGATCGCCGCCGCATTTCTTTGGAACGCATGGAAAAACCGCAGGCGATCGACATCGTGAGAACGTTAATCGACTGCTACCTCGGCGTCAGCCGAAGAAACTCGTTAGGGGCGATTTTAACGAGCGCAAGGCGGACATCTTTTTGTTTTTTCGCCTGATAGAGTTCGACCTTCCCGCTGTCATCCTTCCCAGCTTTCAGGACATCAAAGTCCCCAATCTTTGCCGGTTCGTTCGTTTGCAGGAAATAGGGCTGTCCGTTCCAGCGCAGCACTTCCCTGCCCGGTTTTTCCCGTGGATCGGGACTCAGCGTGACTGCGTCCGCAACAGCGGTCGGCTTGGAGATCCGTTCATCACGCTCGCGGCTCGCTTGATCCAGCCAGGCGCTCCAGGCGACGAGACACAGCAATGCAAGAAGGCCGGCCATGAGTCGGATCGCCCAATTAGCACCCGGAAATTGTTCCCTGGAATCGACCTCCATCGGACAAACTATAGAACCCTTGAAAAAGCAAAACCACCTAATGATTAATTTAATGCGTGGATATGGAAAAATTTGACCCATCTGCAACCGGTTTTGCTTTTCCAGGACTCTAGCTCTTACCGTTTTTGCGCCAGAAAATACCTTGGTTGGTAACGCTTCATTTGCGCGGGAAGCAGGAGAGGCAATGGTTGTTGTGCAGCGCTTCGAGTCGAATCGACATACTGTGCCGAAGCATTCCTCAGGGCACGCCATCGTTCCCAATCGTAATCGGGAGCGTGCATTACCTGGCGAAGGAGGCTCCTCCATTCGGTGATAGCGCGTTCAATATCTCCATACCGCAATGACTCATTTACGAGTCGGTTTCGAGGCGTCTGTTCCTCGACGATTGCTCGAATGACCTCGGAGGCACCGGCCCCGTAAGCCGGCGGGACACCCATCTCCAGGTACCCTGGATAATCCGCGCGAGCGTACGTTTTCTGACAGATCGACCCGAGACGCCCGCCGAAGAGCGATTCGTCCAAAGCAAAGCGATGTCCCGCACGAAGATTTCCCAGGTCAAAAACCAGATCTTCAATCGGGTATTCTTCTTCTTCGAGTGCCGCTGCGATGGCCAATCCTTCTCCCTGATTAAAAAAGCTCAATAGAATACCACGCCGGGTGGGTTTTCCTGTCTTATCAATCAATCCGAACTGGCGCCACGCGAAGGCAGGAGTCACCGGCAATTCCATCGATTCGCATTCAGGGCGGAATTGGCAAGTCTGGCAGATATCCGGATAGCTTCGCTGTGTCAGCGGATCCGCAAGTACGTGTCCAAACTCATCCAAATACCCCGAAGCGGCTCTGTGCCCAAACCTGAATTGCGCCGAAACAATGGACTCGCGCCTGCTGAAATTCCAAAATTCACCATCGATTTCAGCGGCAACGATTGGCAAAAGTTCCTCTTTGAATTCACTTTTCGAGAGGGACTTCTTTTGCGCGATGAGCGGATAACGCTCCCGCAGCAGTTTTCGCAGCCACTTTACGGGAGTCCACCCATTCTCCGACACGGCGGCCACAGCCACCTCCCGTCCATACTCAAAAACGCCGTTTCCCAGCCGGCACCTGCACAAGCCTCCAAAACCGATGCCACTCAGACTGGCCGGCACCATAAGCGCGGGTCGCCAGGTATCTTGCTTCGTTCGTACCAAGAGACTCGCAAGAGTTGTCTGCGTCGCCGGCGGCTGTTTTTGCCAGAGACCCTTCGAATTTTTCATTTCGATCTGATGCCGCCTGACAAACCTGCCACGTTCACTGTCCACTCGAATTTCGCAGGGCCGAAACCCGGTTTCGTAAAATCCCTCGATGCCAAGCGTCAACATTTTGGGGGTGAATAAGCGCCTGGAAAGATCAATCGCGTTGCGGAAGGGGTCTTCACCTCGTGAAGTAGCGACATCCATAACCGCAATGAACGAAGGCCAGTCGAGCGGTTCGGAACGCTTGAGCTTTAGCGGGTAAGCTTCATGCAGTCTGGGGATATCCGGCGTAACCAGCGCATAACCGGCCTCGTCGAGTCCCCGCCTTCCAGCTCTCCCGAACATTTGAAGCAATTCGTCCGGTCGAACGTGCTTCTGCACATTCCCAGCCACATAATGGGTGCCGGTTATCAGAACCGACCGCATCGAAAAATTGATCCCCGCGGCAAGCCCCATCGTGGCGACGACGATGCGCAACTGGCCGCGCTTCGCCAACGGCTCAATGATCCCGGCGCGGATGGCGTAGCTCAGTCCGCTGTGGTGATAGGCAATCCGGTGCCGAAGCAGTCTTGCGAGCGGCTCACCGGCGATCGTCGCTTGTTCCTGACTGATTGCCAGCGGCTCATCAAGAGCACATACGGACAGTAGCCCCTGAGCAAGCTCTTCCGCAGCATTGCGCCGAGGAGCGAAGATCAGCAAGGGACCAAGATCGGCCAGCAAAGCCCTTGCGATCATCCTCGACCAATAGCCGCGAATCGTGCCGAGTGCCTGTACAGGGAGATCGTTAAGCATGATTTCCTCAAGCCGCACGGGGCGCTCACGATGTATGATCAGTTCCACGTTCCGCCCGATCCTCCCAAACCAGGCGACGATATCTTCAGGGTTTGCCACGCTCCCGCTGAGGAGCAGGATCTGGGTTTCAGGTGGCGCGAGCGAAAGGATCAATTCATAATTTGTTCCTCGGGTGGGATCCGCGAGGAGCTGGTACTCGTCTACGACCAATAAGCGGGGGCCCTCGCCGCGTAAGAACCGACCCTTTTGCGTTTCGAGCGTTGCCACGACAACGCGTGCCCCGAGGTTTTCGCTTACATCGCCAGTCGAGATGCCAACGTCCCATCCACGAGTACGCCACTCGGCAAGCTTGTCGTTGGCCAGAGCCCGGGTCGGCACGGTGTAGATTGCCTGACCCCTAAGAGACTCGTACAAGAGTTCGAAAACATATGTCTTGCCCGCGCCGGTCGGAGCCTGAACCACCACGTCCTTCCCTTCGCGAAGCAGGTTAACTGCATCTTGTTGCCACTTGTCTGGGATGATCAGACTGACCATCGGGATAACGTTCTGCGGGAACGAGCAGGAGTTCAACTTGAAAAGGGAATGGTTCGAAGACAGAAGACAGAACCCCGAACCCCACTCCGAACCTCAAACCCCAAACCCCGAACTCCAAACCCCGAACTCCGAACGGTCAACTGCGAACCTGATGGAGATCAATGGGCAGAATTTACGGCCGAAAATGAATAAAATCGACCATAAACCCTAAGACAAAGGGCCATTCTGTTGTTTTCTGAGCATGCGCTCCGGAACGAGAGATGCTGAAGCGGGCCGATTCTCTCGGAATCATCATGAAAGGCGGGTTTGGCATACCAGATGCTTCCTTTAAAACGTGGCTTCATTCGGGGGAGGTCCGAATGTTAATTCGCGCAGCAGGGTTGAAAAAGGGGGGGGTTAACCCCTAAATGGGCTGGAAGGGTTTTAGGCGGTTAGACAGACCATGCGCGTGAGTACCTTGCGAGGAAGTCGACTTGGAGGGAGTCGCACTTCCTCGCACCTTTTTCCTGCCGTGGACGGGACAAAGGCGGGAAGGCCAGCCTTAGGAACGGCCGGGTGATTACCCGACATGAAAAAAATCGAGGCAATCATCAAACCGTTTAAGCTGGAGGAAGTGAAGTCGGGACTGGCCGAACTCGGAATCGAGGGCATGACCGTCAGTGAGGTGAAGGGTTATGGTAATTCTGAGCAGGGCCGTAGACCGCCATATATTCCAGGAAGGATCCCCTTCATACCCAAGCTCAAAGTTGAGCTCATCGTCAAAAACGAATTGCTAGGTTCCGCAGTTGCTGCAATAAAGCATTGCGCGCGGACCGGAACCCGAGGCGATGGCAAGATATTTGTGCAGGATCTTTTGGAGGTCATCCGAATACGTACTGACGAACGCGGTGATCAAGCGATCTAAGAAAGGTGGACCGCCACTGCTCCGGAAATCTTGTCTCAAACCTTAACCCAAATGACCCAATACCACATATGACGCCAGCCGAAGTAACTTCACACATTAAAGAAAAGGGAATTAAACTAATTGACTTCAAGTTCGCCGATCTGATGGGAACTTGGCAACATTTCACGACAACCCTCAACGAATACAGTGAGGACATTTTCACGGATGGCTTGGGATTTGACGGTTCAAGCATCCGTGGCTGGAGAGTCATTCACGCCAGCGACATGCTTGTGATCCCGGATCCGGAGACTGCGTGGATTGACTGTTTTAATGCAGAGCCCACTCTCAGCTTTATCTGTACGATTATCGATCCGATCACTCGCGAACCTTATGATCGCGATCCTCGTGGTGTTGCCGAAAAGGCAGAAGCCTATTTAAAGAGCACCGGAATCGCCGACACCGCCTATTTCGGACCGGAGGCAGAATTTTTTATCTTCGACGATGTCCGGTACGATTACAGTTCCAATGGTTCATTTCATTCAATAGACAGTGTCGAGGGTATCTGGAACACCGCTCGCGAAGAATTCCCAAATCTCGCGCATAAGATCCGTCACAAGGAAGGGTATTTCCCTGTTCCTCCAACGGATACACTCCAAGACATTCGTAACGAAATGTGCCTTGAGCTGGAAAAGGCCGGCGTGCCGATTGAGCGGCAGCATCATGAAGTCGCGACCGCCGGTCAAGCAGAGATCGACATTCGCTTCGCGCCCCTGCGGCTAATGGGCGACCACATGATGTACTACAAATACATCCTCAAGAACGTCGCTAAGAAAAACAATAAAGTCGTGACTCTTATGCCAAAACCGCTGTTCGGCGACAACGGTTCCGGGATGCACGTCCATTCCTCGCTTTGGAAGGATGGAAAACCGCTTTTCGCCGGCGACAAATATGCTGGTCTTAGCGAGATGGCTCTGTTCTATATCGGCGGGCTTTTGAAGCATGCTCCCGCTTTGACCGCAATCACAAACCCGACGACCAACAGCTACAAACGACTTGTGCCGGGATTCGAAGCACCGGTAAATCTTGCGTACTCGGCTAGAAACCGATCGGCTGCGATTCGCATCCCGACCTACTCGCCAAGCCCGAAGGCAAAGCGGGTTGAATTCCGTACTCCGGATCCGGCAGCGACATCTTACCTGTGCTTCTCTGCCATGCTGCTTGCGGGCCTTGATGGCATTCAGAATCGAATTGACCCGGGCGATCCTCTCGACAAGAACCTCTACGAGCTTCCACCGGAGGAACTCGCCAAAGTGCCGACCGTTCCTGATTCGCTTCTGGGAGCCATGGAAGTGCTTGAGAGTGACCACGAGTTCCTGATGAAAGGAGACGTCTTCACCAAGGATTTTATCAATAACTGGATCGAGTTGAAGAAGAAAGAGTATGACGCCCTGCGGCTACGCCCGCATCCGTACGAATTCTTCATGTATTTCGATCTATAGTCGAGCCTGCATCGCTTTTCGGAAGGCGCCCGGATGTCCCGGGCGCCTTTTTTCTTTCTTTTTCTCTTGCTACAGACCGCAGTTGCCGCGTGTCTTAGGGAAGTTAACTTCACCCCCGTTTGCCAAGCATGCGAAAAGGCTATCTTGCTCTTGTTCTCCACGCTCATCTGCCGTTTGTGCGGCATCCTGAGTATCCGGAATTTCTCGAAGAAGACTGGCTTTACGAGGCCATAACCGAAACTTACATACCCCTATGGCAAGTTTTTGAGGGATTGATCCGCGACGGCGTACCGTTCAGATTAACAATGTCATTAACACCGCCGCTATGCGCGATGCTAAATGACGAACTTCTTCGCGACCGTTATCTCCGCTATCTGGACAGGGCAATAGCCTTGGCCAAACGCGAAATCGATCGGACGCAGTCCCAGTCGGAGATCAACCATCTCGCGCGAATTTACTATTCCCGCTTTTCGGAATGCCGCGAGATCTACGCCGACCGCCTGAATTGCGATCTTGTCGGGGCGTTTAAGCGCCTCCAAGACTCCCGCCATCTGGAGATTATTACCTGTGGCGCAACTCACGGATTTCTTCCTTTGATGGAGCAACACCCAGAAGCTGTACGCGCCCAGATACAGATCGCCTGCGACGACTATCAAGAGAATTTCGGAAGGAAACCCAAAGGCATCTGGCTTCCGGAATGCGCTTACTTCAGCGGTTTGGAGAAATATTTGCAGGAAGCCGAATTGCGCTGGTTTTGTCTAGACGCGCACGGATTGATGTTCGGCAATCCCCGGCCCCGGTACGCGATATTCTCTCCGTGCTTTACGGTTGCCGGGCCCGCCGCTTTTGGCCGAGATCGCGAATCAAGCAAGCAGGTCTGGAGCGCTCAGGAAGGATACCCGGGCGATCCAGCCTATCGCGATTTTTACCGGGATATCGGTTTCGATCTGGGTCTCGATTATCTACGCCCGTTTCTGCCTGCTGACGGCCACAGGAAGTTCACAGGAATCAAGTATCATCGGATCACGGGCCGCACTCCCAACAAGGAGGTCTACATACCTGGCTGGGCCGAGGGCGCGGCTGACCATCACGCGTGGGATTTCATGGTTAGCAGGACAAAGCAGATTCAGCACCTCCTTGAGGTTACAAACATCGATCCATTGGTATTAAGTCCGTTCGATGCTGAATTGTTTGGGCATTGGTGGTACGAGGGACCAAGATTTCTAAACCTCTTTATCCGCAAAGCCGTCTACGATCAGCAGGTATTTCAGTTGACTACACCGAGCGCCTATCTGGAAGGCCACGATACCCTGCAGATCATTACTCCAAGCCCTTCGAGCTGGGGCCATAAAGGCTTTTGGGAGGTCTGGCTGGATGAGTCAAACGCCTGGATTTATCCGCATTTGCACGCCGCGGCACGGCGCATGACCGAGTCTGCGCGGGCAGTCGAGAAGAATCCTGCTCAATGGAAGGAGCGCGTTATTACACAGATGGCGCGCGAACTCCTGCTCGCACAATCAAGTGATTGGGCGTTTCT